>NZ_BAAALF010000540.1:0-961 GCF_039528135.1 Kitasatospora nipponensis
GCCCAGCACTGGTCGCCGGAGCCGGTGATGCCAGCCTTCGAGCAGGGCCGGTAGGAGCGTTCGACGAAGCCGGTGGTGTAATCCCAGCCGTCACCGATCCATGACGCCTGGGCGTTGGTGGCGGACGTCTTGCCGTCCACGGACGAGGAGTCGTAGGACAAGGCAACAGCGGGTGCCTGGCTGCCGAGGGAGGGCGGTACCTGGATCGGGGAGGAGTAGGTGAATGCACCCGAGGACGATCCGGCCGACCATGCCTGGGAGATATTCAACGGTGTTGCCGAGTAGGTGCCCGCGCCGGAGGAGGATCCGGGCACGGCCGCAAGGACCGTGCCCTGCTGGGATACCGGCGCTGCGGGAGCGACGGCGGACAGGGACTGGATTCGAGTCTGGGCCGTGCCGTCGTCTCCGGGGAGGGTCACGTCGGCGACGAGCTTCTTGGCGGCCGCGTCGTAGTGAGACGGCACGGGACTCTGCTGGAGGCAGCCTGCGACCTCAGGGGTGGTGAGTGAGCAAGCGGGCAGGCTCACGAGATGGGCACGTGCGGCCCAGTTCGCTCCGTAGCTCTCGGCGAGTGTGCTGGTGTCGAGAGTGAGGCGGATCTGGCCGGCGGCCTTGGCGCCGTCGCGGGAGAGCTTCAGGGCCGGTCCGGGGATGCCCGCGGCGGTCCCGGCCTTCGGGTCGACTACGTCGACCTGGACCACCTGGTCGGTGACAGGTGATCCGGCGAGCGGGGCGAGTGAGAGGGGAAGACCGGCGGCGCTGGCTTCGGGGCCGGCCTGTGCACTCTGCTCCGTGCTCCGGGCCTGCGCGGCAGCGGGGACTGTGCCGATGCGGACTTCGGCGTGGCCCTTGGGGGCCAGCCGCGCACTCTTCGGCGGCTGCCAGGTGGGCGGCACCGGGTGGCTGGGCACCGTCACCGGAATGCTGCCGATGCTCTTGCCCGCGACGGAGGCCGTGTTCG
>NZ_BAAALF010000541.1:0-957 GCF_039528135.1 Kitasatospora nipponensis
CTCCTCCCACTCCTGGCGCTTGTTGCGCAGGAACTGACGAGGCCTCCGGTCCACCTGCGGCTCTACCTGGCCGCCCGCTCCTGATCTGGGATCGAGCCGTCGGAAACCGTCGTCGCCGGTTGCCCTCGGTTCGCCTCGCACAGCCCACAGACGGCCCAGACAGTAGCCGTCGTCACATGCCGAACTGCGGGTAGGGACACAGGCCTCCGCGATCACGAAGGCATCGCGGGCATCAGTCTTCGCTTCGCTCCGGTAGGCACCGGCCATCCGGTTCACCATGCGGCCCGGAACGTAGACGGGCTTCTGCCCGTGCGACGCCAACAACGCCAGCAGCAACGCAGAAGCCCTGCTTGGCAGGTCGACCGCCTCGGCCATCGTCAGCGCCCTGCGGTCGCCTCCAGAATCGCTGCCTCGTCATTGTCGATCTTCTTCGACCAGACCTCGAACCCCGACTCGTCCACAGCCGCCGCCCAGTGCTGCCCCTTGCCAGCGTCGCTCCCCACCCAGATCCGGGCCTGCCTGCCCCTGCTCCAGGACGAAGCCCGCCTTCGCGTAGCCGGCCAGTGCACGGCGTCGTGGTGACAGAAATGGGCTCAGGCGGCGTGCGGAGTGAAGGCGACAGTGGAGGTGTCGCCATCCAGGGCAATGTTCAGCGAGGCGTCCAGTGCTTTGGCTAGGCGCGCCAGCAGAGGCAGCGTGGGGACCGTTCCACCGAGCTCGAGTTTCGAGATCTGCGGCTGCGTCATGTTGGCCAGCTTGGCGAGTTCCGTCTGGGAGATGCCCAGCGCTGTCCGGCGGTCGTAGACCGCCTGTCCGAGGTCGAAGGCCATACGGATCTCCGTGCGCATGGCTTCGACTTCAGGCAGCTCGTTCTGGCCTTCGGTGATCGCGCGCTCGCGGGCGAGCTTCCAGCGAGTGTGGCTCATCGGGCTTCTCCCCTCGTGATTGTGCGGTTGA
>NZ_BAAALF010000542.1:0-956 GCF_039528135.1 Kitasatospora nipponensis
GAAGGCACCGGTCAGGAACAGCGGCCCGCTCACCAGCAGGCTCACCGAGAACGGTTCGATCCGCAGCCCGCCGAAGGTCGGCCAGCGCCGCATCCGCTGCCACAGGATCAGCCGCATCAGCACGTAGCAGACCCCGAACAGCACGCCCCGGTCGCCGAGGGCGTCCGGCACCGCGACGCTCATCCCGAGACCGCAGGCCGCCAGCGCGAAGACCAGCAGCCGCCCGTGCACCCCGTCCAGGCTCTCGCCCGTCGCGTTGCCGAGCAGCGCCGCCCCGACCCAGCCCATCCAGAGCGGCAGGAACAGCATCACTGCCATCGCCACGTCCAACAGCGAGTGCGCGTGCGCCAGGGCCACCGCGATCTGGGTGATGGCGAAGACCCACACCAGGACGAAGAACAACTCCGCCCAGGTGACCCGCTGTTCGACGCGTTCCCCTTCCTTGGCCTGCGGTCTCTCGGCCACGTCCCCGGTCATCCCCGTCCCCCTTCACCACTCACCCGTACCGGCCCATCGTGCTGATCCCCGGGGCCCCGGGCAATGATCTGTCAGAAACCCGCCATCCACCGCCGGGGGGCAGCGAGTACGCTGACGCGTCGTTGTTGGAACGGGGGGAAGAGACCACATGGCCACGGTCACAGCGTCGTCGGGGTCGCCTGCGGCGTCCTGCTCCCGGTCGGCGCCGTCCGCACCACCGCGGGCCCGGGTGGCTGCCCCGCCGGGGAGACCTCGGCGGCCGTCGTGCACGCCCGCTCGGTCGCCGCGCGCTGAACCGTCTGCGGGCGCTGCTCGTGACGGGGTCACAGCAGTGCTGCAATCCCGCGCCGAAGCCATGATCAACCGACGGCCGGTCAGCTCGAACGGGTACCTTCGACTCGTGGCTGGCAACGGATACGACAACGGCGAGGGCGCCGTCGAACCCCGACGGGGGTGGGCAGCGGGGCCCGGTGGGCAGG
>NZ_BAAALF010000543.1:0-954 GCF_039528135.1 Kitasatospora nipponensis
CGGATGGCTGATCACAGCGAAGGTCCGTCGGCGACCGGCCTCATGAAGGACCTGCGGGACGGGGATTGACTGTACGGTGCTCACGTGTTTCCTCGGGTACGCCTCGGCAGCAGGCCGGGTGACGCGTCTCCGTACCTGGTGAGCCGGGATCAGGTCCGCAGGCCCAGGAAGCGATAATAGGCTGTCGGGCGGCGTAGCCCTGAAATTCCCGGTCGCGTAGCACGTCGACCCAGATGACGTTGGACCGGTCGTCGGCGTCCAGCGTCTCCATCACCGCCATGACTCTCCTCGACTCGCTCCCCGCAGCCACCTTCTGCTTCGGGGACCTTGACATCGCAGGACTGCGCACGCAGCAAACGCGATGGCCCGGACCAACATCGCCGCCACCAGGGCCGTCCTGCCCCACGTGCACGCCGAGGGGATCGACTGGCCTGCCGTACGCCTCGCCCTCACCGCCCCTACTCGCCGGCTTGCGGATGGCCAAACTCTGGGCGACATCTTCGGAGAAGGCTGGGAGCCGATCCGCGCACCCATCGACCGTCAGATCGACCTGTGGCAACAGGTAGACGAGGACCTCGGCCCGGAGGTCACCGTGCGCCTGCTCTCCATGCACGGCTCTCGCACGGAGTCGGTCGGCGAGTGGTGGGGATCCGGCTGGTTCGAGACCATAACCCGCCGCGCCGTCGCCCACGCTGCGGGCGACGGCCCCCTCCCCCCCTCCGTCCCGGAGGTCTTCACAGACGCGGGGCACTTCACCGACGCCGCCGCCGGCCACCCCGACATGTTGGACGACGACACCTTCGCCTGGCTGACACAGGCCGTCTTCCAGGAGCGACTCCTCCTGCTCGACGTACACCTGCCCCGCACCACTGCACTCGCCCTTCCCGACTGGGCGGCACAGAGCCTTCTGCTCCTGATCGAACCGGACGCTGAGCCCACATCCACCGAGACACT
>NZ_BAAALF010000544.1:0-954 GCF_039528135.1 Kitasatospora nipponensis
GGCCAACCAGTGGCGGGGGCCTGAACGCCCAGATCCTGGGCCAGGCGGCGCAGCGACAGCCCGTCCAGGCCGACCTCGTTGAGGAGCTTCAGCGCGACGTCCACCACGAGCGTGCGATCCAGTTTCATGTTGACATGTTAACACTGTTCCCTCAATGATTAACGGTGTTAGCGCATCCGATAACACCGTTAATGGAGTCCGCATGCCCCACCGCCGATGGCTCGCCCTGCTGGTGATCCTGGCCGCCGACGTCATGGATCTGCTCGACGGGTCGGTCCTGAACGTGGCCCTGCCGGCCATCCGCGCTGACCTCGGCGCGGGCAACACCGCACTGCAGTGGATCTCCGCCGGGTACACGCTGGCGTTCGCCGTCGTCCTGATCACCGGCGCCAGGCTCGGCGACATCCACCGCCGCAAACGGATCTTCCAGATCGGCCTGGCCGCCTTCGTGGTCGCCTCGCTGCTGTGCGCGCTCGCGCCGTCGGCCGGCGCGCTGGTGGCCACCCGCCTCCTGCAGGGGGCCGCGGCCGCAATCATGATGCCCCAGGTGCTCGGCATCATCAGGACCTCCTTCCCGCCCAAGGAGATGGCCGCCGCCTTCGGCCTGGTCGGCCCGATCATGGGCCTGACCGCTGCCCTCGGCCCTGCGGTCGGCGGCATCCTCGTCGACGCCGACCTGTTCGGCACCGGCTGGCGCGCGGTCTTCCTGGTCAACCTGCCGATCGGCCTGATCGCCCTGGCCTGCACCTCACGCCTGGTCCGCGAGTCCCGCGCCCCGCATCCCGTACGCCTGGACCTGGTCGGGATGCTCTTGCTCTCGGTGGCCGTGGCGCTGGTCTTCCACCCCTTGGTCCAGGGGACGGACTTCGTCCGGATGGCTGCCGCCCTGCCCGTCCTGGGGCTGTTCATCGCCCATCAGCGTCGGGGGGAGGGCTCACCGCTGCTCGAGCTCAC
>NZ_BAAALF010000545.1:0-951 GCF_039528135.1 Kitasatospora nipponensis
CGCGGACGTGATTGCCCACCTCGGCGCCACCGGGCGGACCGGGATCATCGACGCCACCGAGATCCGGGTCCGCCGACCGGCTGCCCACCGACGCGGCCGCAACCGCTTCGTCTCGGGCAAGAGCCGCACGAACGCGATGAAGGCGCTGGTGGTCACCGATGATCGCGGCAGGCTGCTGTTCTGCGGCGAGGTCCGGGCCGGCTCGGTTGCCGACATCACCCAGGCCCGCGACGCCGGCCTGGTCGACCTGCTCGCCGACACGGTTCACCTGGAGATCCTCGCGGACGCCGGCTACCAGGGACTGGCCGCCCAGACCTACGGCCAGGTCGTCACCCCGCCCCGAAAACGCCGTGGCAAGAACCTCGAGCAGGTCCAGTGGCTGATGGCCCATCACGAACAGGCCCGCTTCGAACACTCCTCACGCCGCATCCCGGTCGAGCACGGAATCGCCCACCTGAAGAACTGGCGCGCCCTCGCCCGCCATCACGGCCACCGCCACCACCTGCCGGACACCATCCGAGCAGTAGCCGGACTCCTGTCAGACCAACAAGCCACCCACAAAAGGAAGTTGGCAGCCCTACCGACAGGCCAAAGCAGGTGATCAGTGACGTCAGACCTCACCCAAACACAGGCCACGGCTAACCATGCACGAGGTCATAAGCGATTATGGGGAACATGCAGGTCAGGCCAGGCACGAGTATGCGTGAGCCCCCAGGAGTGGGAGGACGCCTTGGGGCTCGTCAGCACCGGGATGGAGTTGAGGGCGTCCGCTGCGGCCTGGCGCTCCGCCGGGCTGGCGTTCGGGTCGGTGGCGGTGTTCGGGGCGTCCCCAAGGGCTGCTGCGAAGTCCAGTCGGGTAGTTGTCGAAGAAGCCGTCGGGCAGGGACTGGTCAACTGGTGCTCCTTCTGGCGGTGGGTGTGGTGTCGGTCTGCTGGGCGGCCCAGAGCTCG
>NZ_BAAALF010000546.1:0-949 GCF_039528135.1 Kitasatospora nipponensis
GAGGGCGGCCCCGACGCTGGTGGCTTCGGGACACGTGTTGCGAGCAGTTCAGCGCCGTACCCACTCATACGGCGGTAAAGCGTGTCAGCTGCGCGCGAGGTCGGTTGGTCGTGCAGTGACGTACTCACGGCATCGACGGGCCAGGCAAAGAGATCACGTCGTGGGAGTGGGCGAGGCTGGCGGTGGCGAGCGCGGCTGGGAAGGTGGCGTGTTCGTCGAACAAGCGGCGGTTCGTGAGGCTGTGTCACCTGTTGGACCGTTCGTTTCAGGCTGACGGGTGCCATCCGGGCACTGTCGACATCGTCAGTGGGATCACCAGGTTGCGGCAAGGCCCTGCGACACGGTTGAACAAGAGGTGTCAGCAGTGCCGGATCATCCGGAAGCGGTGTTCACGATGTTGGGCCCCGGCGGGCGTCGCTTTGCTGACCCTGGGGCGTGGGCGGTGCTGGAGCGGGAGATCGGTTGTGAGCTCCCGTCGGGCTACAAGGACTTCGTCGACGAGTACGCGCCGATCAAGGTCGATGGGCACCTGCACTTCAGCCACCCGGCGACAGGGACGTGGAACCTCCTGGAATGGATACGTGAGACGGATCAGGCATTCCGTGAGGTCGACTGGGACGGTTTGCCGCACCCTGAGACAGGAGCTCAGGGCGTCCTGATACCTGCTCTGAGCACCGACTTCGGGTTCTACGCGTTCCTCGCCTTCAGCCGCAGAACGTCGGGGTGGAGCATTGTGATCCATGACCGGGACGAGGGCGGATGCTGGGAGCACGCGATGAGCTTCGCCGAGTGGCTCCACAGACATCTGGTCGGCGAAGAAATGATCCACCCGGGCGGTACATACCTCTATCCCGGCCCCGTCGAGCTGGAACACCCTCCGATGTCGCCAGGCGAGCGGCACTTGTCCTGGTATGGACCGGGGCGCGGCATGTGACAAGCAAGGCTCGGG
>NZ_BAAALF010000547.1:0-948 GCF_039528135.1 Kitasatospora nipponensis
CTGAAGGCCAGGCAGGCCGGCCTCGCGGCCCTGCGGGCTGCGGTGGACGATCCGGCCAGTTCCGAGAGCGCGCTTCACGTCTGCCTGAAGAATCAGGCATGGATCTTCGGCGGGGCCTATGTGGGTGAGCTGGCGCGCCGCCAGTACACCCCGGATACCATCCTGGACATTCCGCTCCTGCGTGCCGATGGTTCCCTACATGTCGTCGAGCTCAAGCGCGCCAACATCGAGGGCTTGGTCATTCGCCGTAGCGGCCATCTGATGCTGGGTGCGCCACCCCACCAAGCGGTCTCCCAGGCGCAGAACTACCTGCGGACACTGGACGAGAACCGGCGGACCATCCTGGCTGACTACGGAGTCGACAGCCGCAGGGCCTCCGCCACCATTGTGATCGGCCACTCGCGCTATGTGGGAGGGGGTATCGCGCCGACGGAAGTTGCGGAGACCTTGCGCACCTACAACACGCACGCCACCCGGATAGAAGTGATCACCTACGAGACCCTGCTCGATTCGGCCAGTCGGATGCTTGCATTGTCATCCGAGCAACAGGACTCGGAAGCGACTGAGGAGCCCGACTCATGACTGACGCCCAGCCCTCGATCGAGCGGGTTCTGGCTCGCCTGTGCGGTGGCTCGATCACCGCGAAGGACTACGTGGGCTACTTCCTGAACGAGTACGGCGAGGAACTCGTCTTCGCCCAGCGTCGAGGGGAGAAGACGGCGCGCCTCTGGCACAGCGATGCCGATTGGCAGCTGTTCCGCGTCGGCGACCACTCGATCCGGGTCGGCGAGGTCATGGACGGGATGATCACTGTCAGCGGCCTGGTCATCAACCAACCAGAGGCAACCTGGCTGTCTTCCTGCTTGGCGGCCTCTCGCCACCTGCGCCAGCGGTAGTCATGATGCCAGCGGGGACAGTCCGGTAACGAGGAAGGCCCGGGCCGCTGGT
>NZ_BAAALF010000548.1:0-946 GCF_039528135.1 Kitasatospora nipponensis
CAGCTGGATTTTCAAGATGTGGTCGAGACGGAACATGACCTTCCCGGCACTCCTCGTGTGCGGGATCTCCCTGGCGTAGGCGAGGTCCTTCAGGGTCCGGACGCTGTGCGCGAGGAGCTTCATCCCGATCACCTCCTCCGGCGTGTAGAGCCGGAGCCGGTCGGCGGCAGTAAGAACCGGGGGCTCGGCGAGCTCGGTCACGGCGCTTCCTCTCTGTTGATGGCTGCAACGGGCACCTCAAGTGCCTCGGCGATGCCGCGAAGTGTGTGGTCACTGGCGCCGGCCAGGCGTCGCTCGACTCGCGAGAGGTACCCCCGGTTGTAGCCAGTGATGACGGAGAGCTGCCGAAGGCTCATTCCGCGAGCCCTGCGGAGGCTTCGGATTGCGGAGCCGTTCGGTGTCACAAGAGAAGAGAATCACAGCAAGGCTCACTGAGCAAGCATTTAGGCTCGCTTGAACCACACCCATGCACGCTCGCTGAACAAGCAATGAGCGCACCATGCAACCCGTGCGCCCCCTTCGTGAGCCTTAAGCGCAGGTCAAAAGGCTTGATCTGGGTGCCGTTGGTTGCACGGAATGGGGCATGATGTGGCCATGGACTTGGACTGGGTGCGCTTCGGCTGTTTGGCTCCTGTCGCGCGCCGTTGCGTGACTCGGTGGTGGTTCGGGTCCATCGCCGGGTCCACCCGCAATCCTTCCGCATCGCCCGGAAGAAAGACGGTCATGGCACGCATGACGCGACGTTCGTCCGGGTATCACGAAACATTGGCCTGCGGCCGAAACCCGACGACGCCAGTCAGCCTAACCGGAGGAAACGAAGGTGTCAGGGGACAGGGAGGAGCAAACCCGTAGGAAGATCGGGCCGTCCTGGACACCATGTCCAATCCGTCCTCAGCCCATGTGCGGATAGCGGTAGTCGGTCGGCGGGACGAAGGTCTCCTTGATG
>NZ_BAAALF010000549.1:0-938 GCF_039528135.1 Kitasatospora nipponensis
CGGACGCTCACTGGCCGTCCTCACCGACGAAGTCAGCACCGCCTACAACGCCCTGTCCACCGGCACCGAACCCGCCCTCGCACCCTTGGCCGTGCAGTACAGGGACTACGCCGCCTGGCAGCAGGACCGGCTCGGGTCGGGCGCCCTGGAGAAGGCCCGCAGCTACTGGCTCGATCAGCTCGGCGGGGGCGGCCTGGAGCCGCTGGAGCTGCCGACCGACCGACCGCGACCGGCCGACCGCAGCTTCCGCGGCGCCCTGCTGGATCGGACCATCGACGCCGAAGCCCTGGCAGCCTTCCAGCAGCTCTGCCGGGACGAGAAGGTCACCCTCTTCGCCGGCCTCAGCGCCCTGCTGCGCGTCCAGCTCCTGCGCTACACCGGCCAAACCGACTTCGTCCTCGGCACCTCCACCTTCGGCCGCCCGGCACCGGAGTTGCAGGACCAGATCGGTTGCTACATCAACACCCTCGCGCTGCGCGACACCCTCGAACCGCAGGAAGGGTTCCGCGCGCTGCTGCACCGCGTGCAGAACACCCTGCTGGACGCCATGCAGCACGGCGAGTACCCCTTCGACCAGGTGGTGCGCGAACTCGGCGCCACCACCGAGGTCAACCGCAACGCCCTCTTCGACGTCCTGGTCTCGATGGGCCAGGGCTGGGGCAGTTGGGGTGGCGAACTGGAGGGGCTGACGGTACGACCCACCGATCCCCCGCTCGCGCACAGCAAGCTCGACCTGTCGATCACCTTCGAGGAGTCGCCCGACGGGCTCAAGGCCTCGGCCGCCTATGCGACGGACCTGTTCGACGCGGATCGCATCACGCGGCTGCTGGAACACTTCGAGGTCCTGCTGCGCGCCGCCACCGCCACCCCCGACCTCCCCCTGCAGCACCTCCCCCTGCTCACCGACCACGAACACCACCGCGTCACCGTCGAGTTCA
>NZ_BAAALF010000550.1:0-936 GCF_039528135.1 Kitasatospora nipponensis
AATCGGTCGGGGTTGACGAGGACTTCTTCGCGCTGGGCGGCCACTCCCTGTCCGCGGTCCGACTGCTCAGCCGGGTCAGGGCGGTCCTGGGCGTGGAGTTGCCGTTGCGCGTGCTGTTCGAGGCGCCCACGGTGGCCAAGCTGGCAGCCCGCGTGGCCGGCGCGGGCCAGGCCCGCACAGCGCTGACGGTTGTGGAGCGACCGGAACGGGTGCCGCTGTCGTTCGCGCAGCGCCGACTGTGGCTCATCGGACAGCTGGAGGGCCCGAGCACGACCTACAACGTGCCTGTGGCGCTGAGCCTGTCGGGTGAGCTGGACGAGGAGGCGCTGGGCGCCGCACTGCGGGACGTGCTGGGTCGGCACGAGGTGCTGCGCACCGTCTTCCCCGCGGATGAGAACGGCGAGCCCTACCAGCGGATCGTCCCGCTCGACGAGTTGGCGTGGGAACTGGAGGTCGCCGAGGTCTCCCGGGCGGGGCTGGCGGACGCGGTCGCCACTGCGATGGCCTACACGTTCGACCTGGCCGCCGAGGTGCCGATCCGGGCATGGCTGTTCTCGGACGCCTCCGAAGACCGGATCCTGGCTCTGACGGTCCATCACATTGCCAGCGATGGCTGGTCGATGGCTCCGCTGGCCGATGACATCTCCGCTGCATATGCGGCTCGGCGTGAGGGCCGGGCCCCGGAGTGGTCCCCGCTTCCCGTGCAGTACGCGGACTACGCGCTGTGGCAGCGTGAGTTGCTGGGTGACGAGCGGGACCCGGAGAGCCTGCTGTCGAATCAGGTGGCTTACTGGCGTGAGACGTTGGCCGGGGCCCCGCAGGAGTTGCGGCTGCCGTTCGACCGGTTGCGTCCGGTGGTGGCGAGTTACCGGGGTCATCGGGTGCCGCTGGAGATTCCGGCCCAGGTGCACGCGCGGCTGGTGGAGGTGGCGCGGG
>NZ_BAAALF010000551.1:0-935 GCF_039528135.1 Kitasatospora nipponensis
GGTCGTGATAGCCGACCCCGGTGCCCGGGTTGGGCACGGGGGGGTCGTGGGAACGCTCCCGGCCGTAGAAGTCGAGGGCGAGCTGACCCGGCACGGCGGCATCCGCGGAGTCCACCGTGCCAGAGCCGGCGTCGGGCACATCGTGCTGGCGGCACTCGTCGTAGGAGGTCGTCGCCGAGCCGGTCAGGTCGTGAGAGCCCTGGCCGGTGGCCGTGCGGAACGTGTCCAGCGAGGCGTACGCGGTGCCGGCCCAGATGTACGGGCTGCCTTCGCCGACGTCGAAGAGGTTGTAGTCGCTGACGGTCCGCTCCGTCGAGTCGGCCGAGACCCGCACCCCCTGCGATCCGCCACAGGTGCTCCCCTTCATCACGGTGGCGATCACGTTGTTCCGCACCGAACTGCCCGTCGAACCGGCATCGAGCCCGATCACGATGCCGCAGTCGGCGTGGAGCGTGTTTCCGGTGATCACGGTGCCCGGGGCGCCGTTCACCGCAACGAGCGGCGGCACCGGCGGAGATGTCCGGCCGATCACGGAGGGCGACAGCACACTGGTGGTCAGGACCGTTTCGGTGGATCCCTGCTCCACGACCAGACCAGCAGCGAAGACCCGAGCGGCGATCGTGTCCCGGGCCAGGACGACCCTGCTGGAGCCGTCGGTGATCCGGAGGGCGGTCCCCGAATCCGGGGTGTCGAAGGCGGAGCGTTCCAACGTCACGTTGTGGGCGTCGGAGACGACGGCGTTGCCACCGGAGGCGGACACGCCACGGATGACCACGTGCGACACCCCCGACACCGTCAGACCGTCCACGCCGAAGTAGGGACGGTACCGGACGTCCAGCTCGCCTTCGTCCTTCAAGCGGATCGTGATCGGCGCCTCGGCAGTACCCGAGCGGGTGACCCGAACCGACTCCCGGTACGTACCGGCTGCCACACTG
>NZ_BAAALF010000552.1:0-934 GCF_039528135.1 Kitasatospora nipponensis
CGGAAGCCGGGCAGCTCCCAGAGCGCGTTCCAGCGCTCGATTCCCTCCGCCGTCCCGTCCGTACCGAACTTGCGGCCGAAGTAGAACATCAGCGGCCGCGGCGCGGCGAGCGTCGCCAGACAGACCACCCCGAACAGTCCGGTGACCAACGACTCCTTCACCAGCAGCAGTTGAGCCGACTGCGGCCCGACCACGGCCACCAGCGCGGTCAGCCCGAGGAAGACCAGCGACATCGCGGCGAACTCGTCGATCCGACGGTGCCAGGCCAGGTAAATCGCCATGTCGACAACCGGCCAGAGCGCCGATACCAGCACGGCGGAGACCTCGCTGTAGCCGTGCTCGACCAACTGGTTGTACGTGATGATCGGCGCGACGATGTTGAACCCGATGGTCAGCGCCCAGCCGATCGCCGCCGATCCGCCCTTCCGGGCAGGAACTTGCTCCGACACGGTCTCCCCCAAATGATCTTCCGAATGTGCCGGAGGGGACCCTAGCTGACCAGCTGTCAGCCGCGCCAGCGGTCGGTCGGTAGCGTTTCCCGCATGACGCACCGTGACATCCTCGTGGTCACCACGACCCACGACGACGAGACTCGAGCCCGCGACCTGGCCACCGCCGTGGTACGCGAACGCCTCGCCGCCTGCGCCCAGGTCTACCCGATCAGCTCGGTGTACCGATGGGAGGGCGAAGTGCGGTCCGAGCCCGAGTGGCGCATCGACTTCAAGACCCGCGCCGAACTCTCCGACCGGCTGGCCGCGTTCATCGGCGAGCACCACAGCTACGACACCCCGGAGATCATCGGCGTCCCGGTCGTCACCGGCTCCACCGCATACCTGGACTGGGTGAACGCCGAGACCACCACCGACTGAGCTGGGTCTGCTCGAAGGTACTGGGAGCTGTAGGGCTTGGGGGTCACTGGCGGAGCGTCGGGATT
>NZ_BAAALF010000553.1:0-929 GCF_039528135.1 Kitasatospora nipponensis
CCTGCGGCCCGTATCGGCACGCGCGGCGTGACGATACCTTAGTCCTCCATTTGATCTTGGTTCCGTTTCGGGTCCTCTTCGGGGTCCCGGTTGGAGTCCTCTTTCGGGTGCTCTTTCGGGTCCCGTTTCGGGTTCCGCAGACCGGTCGACGGCGGCCGCGCGGACAAGGGGTCTGACCTGCGGGACAAGGGGGTGGGACAACCTCTCGGGCGGCGCCGACTTCTTCCGTACGGGACCCTCTGCTGGCCCGGCGGACCGGCGGAAGCGGAAGGCCGGCGGGAACTGCATCGCGCACGCGCGCGAGGAGGCCGGTCGGCCGGGCCGTTCAGAAGCAGAACCACGGCGGCGTTCGGAAGCAGAACAGCCGGGCCGTTCGGAGACTGAACGGGCGGTCTCCCCGCGCCCGCGCGGACCATGATCAGAACCATCTGCAAGAGGTGTCTGGACTGCCGTCGGGTCGTGATGCATAGGAGTGGGCTGCTCGGGTCGGTGCCTTGATCGTCTCGGAGTGTCTGAGCTGTGCCCGTTGTGGATCTTGGATTCGTGGTCCTGCTGTCGGGTGGAGGTTGGTGGAGTTCGAGGGCTGTTCGAAGTGGTGTCTCGGTACGGTCTGCGCATGACTGAGCAGATGTGCAAGAGCGGCGGCGTTCACCGGCTCCCGGACGGTGAGGAGTCGTGGAACTCGGAGCGCTGCGACCTGCTGGTGGCCGCCGGCCTCGACAAGTGCCTGCCGTGCCAGGACCGGCTGATCGCCGAGCTCTCGGCGGAGCTCACCGACGACTTCGGCAGGATCTTCACGACCTGGGTGCTCGGCACCCCCAACCGCCGCCAGCTGGTCGGCGCCTCGATGCCGGACACCGCGCTGGAGCTGCTCGGCCCCAACGGCGGGACGGTGATCAGCCCGCCGTCGCGCCGCGCCCTGCGCGGGG
>NZ_BAAALF010000554.1:0-929 GCF_039528135.1 Kitasatospora nipponensis
CTGGGGGTCGGCGTGGCGGTGGGCGCGTCCTTGGCGACGCCGGGCACGGCGGCCGGGGCGGAGGGGGTGGCCTTCGGGGTGCCGGGCTTCGGCGCGGGGGTCGGCCGGGTGACGTTCAGGACGGTGCTGACCGAGTGCCCCTTGGCGTCGAGGCCGCCGCCGACCGTGAACGAGCGCTGCTTCTCGGAGACCTTGGCGGAGAGGCCGACCCGGAACAGGTAGCGCTGCGAACCGCCCTCCGGCAGCGCGTCGTTGACGAGGGCGTCGGTCTCCGCCCACAGCAGGGGGTCGCAGCTGCTCCGGAGCTTGACCGGCTTCCACTCGCCACCGCGCATCAGCTCGACGGTCACGTCCTCGATTCGCAGTGCGGCGCCCGCCTCGGCGTAGGTGCTGTCGAAGGTCAGCTTCGGGGCGATCCGCTTGAACGGCGCACCCGTGGAGTTGACCAGCTGCATGCCCAGCTCGACCTTCGGGCCGCCGGGCGTGATGGCGGTGGGCACCGGGGCCACGAGGGAGTTGGTGGCATCGAAGAAGCGGTTCAGTTCGGCCGGGGCCGGCTCGTCGCCGCAGGCCCAGGCGGTGGAGGCGGGGATGACGGTGAGCCCGGCGGTGAGGGCGGCGACGGCGGCGAGCGGGATGATCTTCGCGAAACGGTTGATAACGGGCGCGCGCATGACGTGGTTCCCCCAAAGAACTGAAACTGACGACGAGTTGGTGAAGGGGTGCCGCCTGGGCCGGCTCCCGCCGGGCCCCGCTCTCCGTGCCTTCAACCGTTAAGACGCGCATCCCCGCCGATGGTTGCAGGTGGGCGCAGAACTTTTTTCGAGCGCCGTTCGGGCCCCTCCGGGGTACTGCCCGGGTGACAGAACTACGGGGGATGACAGCGGCACCGCAGGGCACCACCGAGCCTCGGCCGTCGCTGCGCAGGG
>NZ_BAAALF010000555.1:0-927 GCF_039528135.1 Kitasatospora nipponensis
CCCAGAGCTGGGAGCGGGAGTCCGGCCGGGTGGAGGGTTACGGCCTTCGGCCGGCGCAGGAGGCCGCCGAGTGGGAGCGGATCGCCGAGCTCGTCCGTGCCCAGGAGTGGCCCGTCTACGACGTGGGCCTCGATGAGCAGGCCCAGGCGTGGGTCGCGGAGCATGAGGCACGGGGAAGGGCGCAGCAGGAGCAGGAGGAGCGGATTCGTCGGTCGCGGAAGGAGCGGGCTGGGCGGGTGCGGTTGCAGGTGGAGCTGTCCGGTTCGGTGGGGCGGGGTCTGCGGGAGTTGGCGGACCGGTTGGGGGTGAGTCCGGAGCGGGTGCTGGCGGTCTTGGCGGAGCACGCGGTGAGTATCAGTGAGGGCCTGGTCCAGGTCCCCGCTGTGAGCGTTGCCGCCGGGGCGGCGTCGCGCGAATAGCCATCCGCTCCTTTCGGGAACCCTTTGAAAGCTGCTCTCACTGGCTGATCAGTGGGTCACATGAATTCCTCGGAAAGGAATTGTCCGTCATGGCTAAGAAGCTTCGTCCTAATCAGGAAGAGGCGTGTGATGCTTCGGTACGACTTCTGACGCTGCCCGCGTCGGGTCTGGTGCCGCCGGAGGGGCTGCGGTGCCAGGTCCGGGCGGCGACGGGCTCGGGGAAGTCGCTCACCGCCGTGCACGTCGCCGAGCGACTCCACTCGGAGCAAACGCTGGTGCTGGTGCCGTCCCTGCCGCTGCTGGAGCAGACGGTTCAGGTGTGGAAGCGGGAGGGCCACGGCGGGCGGATGGTGGGGTTCTGCTCGCTCAAGGGCAGCGAGCAGCCGGGGGTGCGGTGCACCACCGATCCGGTGGAGCTGATCGCCTGGACGGCTGGGCCGGGCAAGGTGGCGGTGGTCGCCACCCACGCCAGCCTGGGGGTGGGGCACCTGGGGAAGGCGCACCAGGC
>NZ_BAAALF010000556.1:0-924 GCF_039528135.1 Kitasatospora nipponensis
TCGGGCGGAGGGTCCGGGCGAGCTTCCAGGCGGCCTTGGCGGAGCGCTTCCGGGTCCACTTGGACGGGTGGTGCTGGGCGCGGGCCTGGTGCCACTCGATCCGGCGCAGGGTCTCGCCGGTCAGCCTGTCGGCCTCGGCGTCGACTCCCGTGCTGGCCACCACGATGGAGCGCGCGAGGTACCCGGCCATCTCGGCCGCGACCGTCATGGCCAGCGGCGTCACCGCGTTCACCATGGCGTGCTGGTAGTCGTCCTTGGCCAGGGCGACCACCCCACCGGTGACCGACCCGGCGAGCGGGATCAGCCAGAGGCCGAGCCGCAGGCCCGACGGGTACGGCCGGTTGATCAGGGTCAGGCCCACAAGGGTGAGGCCCAGCACGGCGGTTGCGCCCTCGCCGGCGGCGACGACGCCGACTGCGGTGCCCGAACTCCCGAACGCGGACTTCATGTTGAAGAAGGTGGCGACGGCTCCAGCGATGCCGACGCCGCCCATCACCACGAAGATGCTGCCGAGCACCCACCGGGCCGGGGTGCTGATGCCCTGGTGGGCGGGGGTGCGCACCGGGTGCGCAGGGGTGTGCAGGTCATACTCAGTCGTGTGTGACACGGGGATCCTCCGTTGATCACGGGGCCGCACCGGGTGCATCCGGCGCGGCCCGCCTGCTTGGTGGGGGTCAGCCTCGGTTCGAGTACTCCAAGCGGAGATCGACGTGCCGGGGGAAGTACGTCCGGCCGTACTCGATGACGCCCTCACCGTCGTGCCTGATCGTGGTCCTGACCAGCACCGGTTCGCCCTGCGGCACGCCGAACTCCTTGGCCAGGGTCAGGGTGGTGGTGTCGACCGAGAAGTGGTCGGCGGTGATCTCGGTGGACCTCCCGGTCGCGGCCTCGATCCGGGCGACGCTGCCGGGCGGCGTGGAGGTG
>NZ_BAAALF010000557.1:0-924 GCF_039528135.1 Kitasatospora nipponensis
TGATCCCGGAGGGGAAGACAATGGCAACGGTCGAACTTCGGTTCAGCGCACTTCCTGAGCATGTCCGGACGGCCAGACTGGTGGCCGTGGCGGTGGCGAGGCGCGCCGGAGTCGATGAGTCGGTGCTCGACGAGGTGCGGCTCGCGGTCGGCGAGGCGTGCTCGCGTGCGGTGAGCCTGCATCAGCGGGGCGGTCTGGACGGCGCGGTACGGGTCGCGCTGACGGATCAGGAGAAGCGTTTCCTCATCGAGGTGGAGGACGAGGCCGGTCCGGCCGGTCTGCCGCCGCTCGGCTCCGCCGCCGAGGAGATGGGCGAGGACGCCGAGGACGCGCTCGGGCTCGCGGTGATCACCGCGCTGGTCGAGGACGTCGAGGTGACCTCCGGGGCCAACGGCGGCCTGATCCGGATGAGCTGGAACGTCTCGACGGAGCCCGTGGAGCTCTGACTCCGCGCAGAAACTCCGGGCTCACTCGGACCACATATTGACAGATTGTTGAAGCAGGCGGTTCCCTGCTCTCGGGCGCGATCGGTTTCGGTTCGAGAGAAGGACACCTTCCCCATGCGGATTCGCATCCTGTGGCCGACCGGTCAGGCCACCGCCACCCTGCGCCCGACGCCCACCTCCGAGGCCCTCTGGGCCGTCCTGCCGGTCGGCTCCACCGCGAGCACCTGGGGCGAGGAGGTCTACTTCGACACCCCGGTCTCGGTGGACCGCGAGGACGATGCCCAACAGGTGGTCGAGCCCGGCACGGTGGCGTTCTGGACCGACGGCGACAGCCTCGCGCTGCCGTACGGCCCGACCCCGATCTCACGGGCCGACGAGTGCCGGCTGGCCGGCCCCTGCAACCTGCTCGGCGCGCTGGACGGCCCCGCCGGGGTGCTGCGCACCGTCCTGGCCGGTGACCCGATCCGGGTGGAGCGGG
>NZ_BAAALF010000558.1:0-921 GCF_039528135.1 Kitasatospora nipponensis
CCAGACCGGCAGCCACCACGTTCTTGGCCACCCACCGCGTCGCATACGCCGCGGACCGGTCCACCTTCGACGGGTCCTTACCCGAGAACGCGCCACCACCATGACGGGCCATCCCGCCATACGTGTCGACAATGATCTTCCGACCCGTCAGACCCGCATCACCCATCGGACCACCGACCACGAACCGGCCCGTCGGATTGATCAAAATGTTCGGGTTCTCCGCCTGCAGACCCAGATCCTCGATCTCCGGATCAATCACATACTTCTGCACATCCGCCGCAAGCTGCTTGTCCAGATCGATACCCTCAGCATGCTGCGACGACAACACCACCGTGTCCAACCGGACCGGCTTGTCCTTGTCGTACTCGATCGTGACCTGCGTCTTCCCATCCGCACGCAAATACGGCACCGTGCCGTTCTTCCGCACCTGCGACAACCGCAACGACAACCGGTGCGACAACGCGATCGGCAACGGCATCAACTCCCGCGTGTCCGACCAGGCATACCCGAACATCAACCCCTCATCACCCGCACCCTCCTTGTCCAGATCATCCAGAGCATTCTCCAGACGCGACTCATACGCCGTGTCCACACCCTGCGCAATATCCGGCGACTGCGCACCGATCGACACACTCACACCACACGAAGCGCCATCAAAGCCCTTCTCCGAGGAGTCATAACCGATGTCCAACACCGCCTGACGAATCAACGCCGTCGCATCCACGTTCGCCGCCGTCGTCACCTCACCGGCCACATGCACCTGACCAGTCGTGATCATCGCTTCCACCGCGACCCGCGACCGCGGATCCTGCGCCAACATCGCATCCAGAATCGTGTCGCTAATCGCGTCACACATCTTGTCCGGGTGACCCTCGGTCACCGACTCACTCGTGAACAACCTGCCTGTACTCACAATGCTTC
>NZ_BAAALF010000559.1:0-920 GCF_039528135.1 Kitasatospora nipponensis
CTCGGCCCACTGGCCCCAGGCGAGTGACTGGGCGGGCAGGCCGGCGGCCCGGCGGTGCGCGGCCAGCGCGTCCAGGTAGGTGTTGGCCGCCGCGTAGCTGGCCTGCCCCGGCGAGCCGAGCACACCGGCCACCGAGGAGTAGAGGACGAAGGCGGCGAGTTGGGGCTGGTCCCTGGTCACCTCGTGCAGGTACCAGGCGCCGTCGGCCTTCGGCCGCAGCACCGTGTCCAACCGCTCCGGGCTCAGCGCCCCGATGACCCCGTCGTCCACCACCCCGGCCGTGTGCACCACCGCGGTGAGCGGATGCTCCACCGGGACCCGCGCCACCACCGCGGCCAGCGCCGCCCGGTCCCCCACATCCACCGCCGCGAACTCCACCACCGCACCCAGCCCCTCCAACTCCGCACGCAACTCAGCCGCGCCCTGCGCGCTCTCACCGGCCCGCGAGAGCAACAGCAACCGCCGCACCCCACGCTCCGCCACCAGATGCCGCGCCAACACCGCACCCAACACCCCGGTACCACCCGTCACCAACACCGTGCCCGCCGGATCCCACGCCACCGGCCCATCGCTCTCGGGCAGCGCGACCCGGACCAGGCGAGGCACCCGCACCACACCCGCCCGCAAGGCCAGTTGACCCTCACCACTGGCCACCGCCACGGCCAACGCCGCCTCCGAGGCCGGATCACCGTCCGTGTCCACCAGCACCAACCGGCCCGGATTCTCCGACTGCGCGGAGCGCAACAGACCCCACACCGCGGCCGCCGCCAACTCCGGCACCTCACCCGCCTCCACGACCACCGCGCCACGGGTCACCACGACCAGCCGCTCGGCCACCCGCCGATCGTCCGCCAACCAGCCCTGCACCAACTCCAACGCCTCACCCAACGCCCCCCGCACCTCGGCGTGTTCACCGATCC
>NZ_BAAALF010000560.1:0-917 GCF_039528135.1 Kitasatospora nipponensis
GGCGGGGGAAGGGGGGCCGGGCCCGCCGCCTGGGGGGTGGCGGGTAACAGGACGAGGCCGGCGGCGAGCATTGCGGCGGTCGCGATGAGGCGGCGGTGGGACACCGGCACTCCAGTCTTGTGAAGAATCCGTAAAGGTGGCCCGATGAGCTTACGGGACGCATACGACCCATCTGACCAATCCCCTACCCGCCGGTACGACGACGGGCCCACCCCCCTGTGGGAGTGGGCCCGTCCTGTCGTGCGGCGGAGGTCAGAGCTCGTCGTAGAAGCCGAACGCGTCGACCACCAGGTGCGTGGTGCCGGAGCTGCCGTTCCAGAAGTCGATCACGTTGTACCGACCAGCACTCGTCTGGACCAGGTTCGGCACGGTCTCACCGGCCTGCCAGTTCAGCGCCGAGACCGTCGGACGGACCGGCGGGGTGGCCGTGCCGTTCCGGTACTGCTCGGGCGAGTTCGGGTCCGGCGCGACGGTCAGGAAGCCGCCGGCCCGGGTGTCGGTCACCGTGGCGTTGAGCACGTAACCGGTGATCCCGACCTCGCCCTCGTCGAGGCTCAGGTGCTCGTAGCGACCACCGGCGATCGGCTGGTTCCCGAACTCGGCGGACCGGGTGTCCACCAGCCGCTTCGGGTCGACCGCGACGTAGGCGCTGCGGCCGGCGGCGCTGTAGTAGCCGACCACGTCCACGATCACGTCGGTGGGCGAACCGCTGCCGTTGAAGACCCGGATCTTCCCGTCCGGACCCACGGGCACGATCACCGAGTTGGCGATGGTCTGCCCCTTGCCGAAGTTCAGGTTCGACGCCAGCGGAGTGGGCGCACCGCTCGGGTGGGCCGTCAGGTAGCCGCCGGCCGTCGCCCCGGTGGTGGTGACGTTGAGCGCGACGGCCGTGGCGCTGGACGGCGGGGCGGCGGTCC
>NZ_BAAALF010000561.1:0-911 GCF_039528135.1 Kitasatospora nipponensis
CTCGGGCAGCTCGGAGGAGATGACCAGCAGGGCGACGCCCTCCTTCGCCAGGTCGGCGATGATCTGGTAGATCTCCGCCTTGGCGCCCACGTCGATGCCGCGGGTCGGCTCGTCCAGGATCAGCACCTTCGGCTTGCGGGCCAGCCAGCGGGCCAGCACCACCTTCTGCTGGTTGCCACCGGACAGCTTGCGCACCTCGTGCTCGATCGAGGGGGTGCGCACCCGCAGCCGGTCGCTGTACTCCTGCGCCAGCGCCCGCTCGGCCGAACGCCGCACGAACCGCCAGCGCCGCAACCGCTCCAGCACCACCAGCGAGGTGTTGTCACGGATCGAGCGCTGCAGGAAGAGCGCCTGGGCCTTGCGCTCCTCCGGCGCCAGCCCCAGCCCCGCCCGGATCACCTCACCGGGACGGCCCGACCGCAGCTCCCGGTCCTCCAGCAGGACCCGGCCCGACCGGATCGGCAGGTCACCGGCCAGCGCCAGCGCCAGCTCGGAGCGCCCGGCACCGATCAGGCCGGCCAGACCGACCACCTCGCCGGCCCGGATCCGCAGGCTGATGTCGTGCACGTCGTCCGTGCTGACCTGCTGCACGTCGAGCACGACCCGCTCGGTGGCCACGTTCTGCCGCACGAACATCGCCGACAGGTCGCGGCCCACCATCATCCGCACCAGCTCGCCCTCGGTCGCCGCCGCGGCGTCCAGCACCCCGGCCAGGGCACCGTCGCGCAGCACCGCGATCCGGTCGGCCAGCTGGAAGATCTCCTTCATCCGGTGCGAGACGTAGATGACCGCCACACCCTGGTCCCGCAGCCGGCGGATCAGCGCGAAGAGCGCGTCCACCTCCTGTTCGGAGAGCGAGGAGGTCGGCTCGTCGAAGGCGATCACCTTCGCCTCACCGGTCAGCGCCCGCA
>NZ_BAAALF010000562.1:0-911 GCF_039528135.1 Kitasatospora nipponensis
AGCGGTCGCCCTAAGTTGGTCCGTGACCTTCGGAGAGACGTTCTGATCGGTCTCCAAGTCGATCACCAGTTGAGTCAGGTCAGCCACGGCCGCCAGGATCTCTCGCGGGACGGGATGGCCCATGCTCAGGCCCCAGATGCGAGTAAGCGCCTCAGTGCTACTGCGTACGTACTCGTTCGCGTCAATAGCCATGCCGCCATGCTGCGGGCTGTCTGCCTCCGCAACTAGCTGGGATCGCCCGATCGGGTTTGCGGTGTGGTGCCACTCCGATCCGCAACGTAGGTGCCGCGCTGCGGGACGGTGTACGCGTACCCCTCTTCGCGCAGATGCCGGACCGCCCGTCGAGCGGTGTCCCGTGCCACGCCCCATCGCTGAATCAGCTTGGACTCTGACGGGATGGGCCGATCCACCGCGAGGGCCCCGGACTCGATGTCGCGGATGATCTGCAGGTACGGCGGGGTGGGCGAGTCGTAGTCGATTTCCGAGGCCATCCCGCAAGGGTAGACAACGGGGGACATCCCAAGCTATAGGCCAACGTTGGTAGACGAGGGTAGAGGAGTTGGTCTACCGTCGTAACTGAAACGCCCCGGGACTGCGCAAACAGTCACCGGGGCACGTCTGCACAGCTTTAGGGAGCTGCCGACATGTCCGACCTTATATTCAGGGCTTGGCTATACACAGTGGCCGGCTGCCTGGTCGCAGCGTTCGTCCTGGCGCTCTACATGAGCGGCGCGACGAACACCCCGACCGGCCGCCACCGAGTCGGAGCACCGCGACCGATCCCCGTGGACGTGCCCGCACTGCGGGTGCCCGCCTACCACTACCGCGAGCGGCCCGTGTTCCCCGTAACCACCCCCGAGCCGAACCCGTCGCCCCCAGTCCAGCCTGCCCCGGTTCGGATTCTGCCCGGC
>NZ_BAAALF010000563.1:0-910 GCF_039528135.1 Kitasatospora nipponensis
CAGCCGTGCTCGCGCGCCACCGCCACCAACCGCTCGTGCAACTCGGCGTCCAGCGAGAAGTGCGTGTAGGCACCGGCGTTGCTCGTCGTGGCGGGGCGCGGCCGGTCGAAGGGCAGTGCCAGCTCGGCCGGCAGGTCGGCCAGCTCCCGGGTCCAGAAGTCGAGTTGGGCACCGGAGTCGGCCAGCAGCTCGCGCTGCCAGAGGGTGTAGTCGGCGTAACTCACCGCGAGCGGCGCCCAGATCGGCCGCTCGCCGGCGGAGCGGGCCGCGTACGCCTGCGCCAGGTCGCGCAGCAGCAGGCCCCAGGACCAGCCGTCGGTGGCGATGTGGTGGATCACCAGCGCCAGCACGTGCTCCTGCGGACCGAGTCGCAGCGCCGTGGCGCGCAGCGGGGTCTGCGTCGCGAGGTCGAAGCCGGCCGCCGCCAGGGTGGCCAGCGCCTGCTCCTGCCGCTCGGGGGTGCAGTCGAGCACCTCCAGTGCCCCGGTCGCGTCCTGCGGCGCGAGGATCCGCTGGCAGGGCTCGCCCTGGACCTCGGGGAAGACCGTGCGCAGCGGCTCGTGCCGCTCGACCAGGTCGGCCAGCGCCGCGCGCAGCGCGGTCAGGTCCAGCGGGCCGGTCAGGCGGAGCGCCAACGAGCTGTTGTAGTCGGCGCCCTGGCCGATCCGGTCGAGGAACCAGAGTCGGTGCTGGGCGGGCGAGAGCGGCAGCGGGTCGGGCCGCTCGGCAGCCGTCAGGGCGGGCCGGGAGCGCCCGGCACCCTCGAGGCCGCCGGCCAGGCCCGCGACGGTCGGGTGCTGGAAGAGGTCGCGGATCCCCAGCTCGACGCCGAGCGCGGCCCGCACCCGGGAGATCAGGCGGGTGGCGAGCAGGGAGTGGCCGCCGAGGTCGAAGAAGCTCTCCTCGGCGC
>NZ_BAAALF010000564.1:0-909 GCF_039528135.1 Kitasatospora nipponensis
CTCGGCTTCTCGGCGATCTGGATCACGCCGGTGGTGCTGAACCGCTCGGACTACGACTTCCACGGCTACCACGGGTACGACTTCTACAAGGTGGACCCACGGCTGGAGTCGGCCGGCGCCTCGTACCAGGACCTGATCAACGCGGCGCACGCCAAGGGCATCAAGATCTACCAGGACGTGGTCTACAACCACAGCTCGCGCTGGGGCGCCAAGGGCCTGTTCACCCCGACCGTCTACGGGGTCAGGGACAGCCAGTGGAGCTGGTACTACGACGCCCCGAACGCGGGCTTCGAGTACGACGGCCTCACCGTCGACCCGGTCTCCGGCAAGTCGTACTACAACGGCGACCTCTGGTCGACCGCCGAGCCGAGCGGCAACCCCTGCCCCAACTGGGGGAAGCCGACCGGCGCGAAGAGCCCCGAGGGCTACACCATCTACAGCTGCCAGTGGCCCGGTGCCACCACCGGCATGTTCCCCAAGGCGCTCTACCACCAGTGCTGGATCGGCAACTGGGAGGGCGAGGACTCCCGTTCCTGCTGGCTGCACGAGGACCTGGCGGACTTCAACACCGAGAGCCCGGTGGTGCAGCAGTACCTGATCGGCGCGTACAACAAGTACATCGACATGGGCGTGGACGGCTTCCGGATCGACACCGACCTGCACATCCCCCGGGTGACCTGGTACGGCCGCTTCCTGCCCGCGATCTACGAGGAGGTCGGCCGGAAGTTCGGCGCCGCGAAGGCCGCGGACTTCTTCGTCTTCGGTGAGGTCGGCGCCTTCGTCAACGACCGGTGGAACCGAGGGTCCGTCAACCACTCCGCGCAGTTCTTCACCTGGAAGGAGCGCAAGGAGTACACCTCGGACGACGTGCAGGCGGCGCTCGACCAGTTCAGCTACGAGAACACCATG
>NZ_BAAALF010000565.1:0-904 GCF_039528135.1 Kitasatospora nipponensis
CCGGGCGGGGTGGCGACCACGCCACCGGGGTCGAGACCGAGAGCGGTGTCGTCGTACCCGGCGCCGTCCGGGGGTTGGGCGTGGGAGCGGAAGGAGGGGTCCGTCAGGAGCTCGGACAGCATGATTGTCAGGCGGTGGCCTGTGACGGACCGCAAACGCACGTGGGAGCCGTCGATGGCGGTGACCTGGTGGCGCTCGTCCTCGAACTCGACCCAGTCTTCGACGGTGATACGGCTGTAGTGGTTCATGGCGTGTTCCCTCGGTGGGCGGTCCACACCGGGGTGTGGTCGCGCAGCGGGCGGGTGAGGTCGAAGCGCAGGCGGTGGTGCCACATCAGGTGGTAGACGACCGGGCGTGCCAGTTCCGGGGACCGGGTCGGTGGCGAGGTCCAGCAGGGGGCCGATGAGGTCGGCGGTGGCATTCAACGGACGCCGGTATCCGCCGAGCCACTCGACGGTTGCCCACAGCTGGGGGTCGGGTTCACCGACCATCTGGTAGTCCCAGCCCATCAGTTCGCAGGCCGAGGCGGTGCGGCGGGCCTGGTGCAGCACGCGCGGTGTCTGGATCCGCAGGGGGTTCTTCACGTCCAGCAGCAGCGCGGAGCCGTCGGTGCGGCGCACGAACAGGTCCGGGGTGTGCCTCCACTTGCCTGACCTGTCGGCTCCCTCGAAGAGGAACGGCTGAGCGGAGAGAGCCTTGACTTGGTGGTCGAAGTCGAGCAGGCGCATCCACTTGGACTCCAGGTAGCTCTCGTAGTCCAGCACGGCATCGCAGCACGCGGCCCAGTACGAGCCCGGGGTGTGCCGGATCCCGGGGTAGGAGGGCAGGTCGCGTGCGGGAAGGCAGTCCTCGAAGGGGACTGTGGTGGCGTCTGCGGCGGGGACGAGGTGTTCGGTGCCCGTGG
>NZ_BAAALF010000566.1:0-902 GCF_039528135.1 Kitasatospora nipponensis
GTCGTCGGCGCGTCGTTGAACATGTCCGGCGAGCTGACGAACCGGCCGGTGGCGTGCAGGGTCTCCATCACCTGGTTCCGGGCACGGCTGACGGTCGCCGGGGTGCCATAGCCATGGGCCAGGACGGCGGCTTGGGCACCGAGGAGGCAGACCCGGCCCGCCTCGTCCCACAGCGCGCCCTGCAGCCAGCCCGCGTGGTGCAGGTAGCGAGAGGTCAGCCGCAGGTGATCGGCGACGCTCACCGAGACCGGCCTGGCCGGACGGCGGGCGATCCGGTCGAGCAGCGTCACCCGGGGCAGCGGGTGGCCAACGTTCCAGAGCTGCACCGTGGAGCCGTACGGGCAGACGTACGGCACCAGCGGCAGAGCTGCGGTCGGGAGGGAAGCGAGGTACGCCTCGATCTCGGCGACCAGCCCGGAGCTGTCCCAGGTGACGAGGGGCGGTGCAGTGATCAGAGTGCTCGGCATTGCTAACTCCCCTTTCTGGGAGGTCACTTGGCGCCGGTCTGGTTGATGATCTTCACGCCGTCGCGGGTGGTCTTGTCGATGACCGGGGCGGCCGAGGTGTCGGCCAGGTAGAAGCCGAGGAGGACGAAGGCGATCACGACCCACCAGCGGAGCCGCAGTTGGCGGAAGAGCAGCCAGGCGACGATCAGCAGGATGACGGTGAACGGGAGAGTGACGTCCATCTGTGGTGCCTCTCAGGCGAGTTCGGCGATGAGTGCCGAAGCGAGCGGGTCCTTGATGCCGAGCCGAGCGCGCAGGGTGGCCGGGTCGATCGGGGTGCCGGTGCGGGCGTGGTGGTCGTCGGCGACCTTGCGGGCATGCGTGAGCAGGGAGGCCGGGAGTACCGGGGCCGGGGTCGCGCTGATAGCGGGCGGAGCAGGGGGCGCCGGAGGTCGG
>NZ_BAAALF010000567.1:0-900 GCF_039528135.1 Kitasatospora nipponensis
CGTCAGATCGGCGGGGGCGGCGGGGGTGCTGCTGATGTTCACGGTGTCGTCCACGGTTCGAAGTCAACGGGTATGCGGGCAAGGCTGGATTCTGTCCGGCGGATCGAGCCCAGGGCGTGACCCGCGGCTTGGGCCAGGTCGCCGAGAACTGAGCTACATATTCGTCGAACGGTGGGATGCCGACCACGGCTCGGCGCTCGTCCATGTGTTCCGGGTCTTCGCACGGCCACGGGATCGGCGAGCCGTATTCGTCCATGATCTCGTTTAGACGGGCCGCGTGCTGCGTGGTCAAGCGACGCTACGTCAACTGCTCTGCCGGGTCCGTACCGTTCGCTCGCTGCGCGGGCTGGTGATCAGCCGCAGCCCATGTCCGCGAACCCGGCTACCAGTGCCGCCACATCGGGGGATTGATAATCCAGGGCTCAGATCGATGGTGCGTGCCTTGACGGCCCTAACGGTGCAAATCTGTACCAAAGATCCTTCCATGGCACGGTGACAGCCAGGTCTGGGGGGCTTGGGGTGTCATGGCAAGGTGCTGATCAGTCCGTCAACTTCCTGATCGGTATTGGATCTCGTACTGGTCCTACAAGTACCTGACCTGTCTCTACGGCCTGCGGATTGACCCGCCTCCGTCGTCGACCACGCTGGCGCCGCAATCTCGGTCGGCTACTTCTGGCGGGGTGGTCGGTACGGCGCACGATGGTCGGGTCAACCTCCCGCCGGGGCGGGTGACCCGTGAGCGGAAGGCAGCCGGTCGGCGAGTCCCTTGGCGTCGTAGTCGAGGAATAAGGCGCGCAGGGTGTGCAGGAGATCCTGATGGTCGGCGGAGGTGAGGTTGCCGACGAAGGTGTGCAGGAGCTGGGCCACGACCACCCATGTCGAATCGGGGCGCCACTGCTG
>NZ_BAAALF010000568.1:0-900 GCF_039528135.1 Kitasatospora nipponensis
CAGCCCGCCTCCTCCCCCCCGCGACCCCACCGGCCTGACGGGGATGTCGATTTGATGTCATCTGCGCGGCCGGGAACATCCCGGCCGCCGTACGTCTTGTGGTGTCGCTGAACCCCGTCACCGGCCGAAGGGCACCACTTGACCAACCCCAGCGCTGACCACCGCCCCGTCGTCCGAGCCGTCCCCCACCCGGGCGAACTGAAGGCCCACGGCATCCCCATCGCCTGCGCCTCCTGCCGCGCCCGCCGCGACTGGCTCCTCCTGAACGTCCGCCAACAGGTCTTCGTCCGCTGCCGATGCGCCCACGAGTGGCACGAACCCGACCTCACTCGCGCTTACTTCGACCAGCACTTCACCGAGGCCGAGCATGAGTGGGCCGACTACGACACCGCCATGCGCGCACTCGCGTTCGATGGGCTCCTAGCCGGCGCCACCTGGGCCTAGAGCATGGCTTGCTGGTGCCAGCAACTGCTGGGATCAGAAAGCCATTTTCCGCTTCAGGCGACCGGCAGTGGTGCCCAGCAAGAGGCACTTGTCCGTTCGGCCCTCCTACCAGCTCCGCGCCCGGATCATCGCGGCGAAGCGGGGCCTCGGGCGAGGGCTGCTGACTGTTGAATGACTGTCGGCCGCATGAGCACCCGCAGCACGGATCTGATCCTCCATGGCCACCCGCCCGGGGTTGGCAGGCTCGTTCATCTTGCTCGTCTCACTCTTCGGTATCGGCTGCGGGAGCGCCCCGCCCCGGTCGTCCGTGGTCCACAAGTCACGTCACCGGGGCGAGGGTTGTGCTGCCCAGCGGTTGCAGGTGCCGCTGGGGGTTTAAGGGGCCGTCCCGATCCCGAGGGACGGACCAGGACGGCCTACACGGGAGGGGGCCCCGCGCCTCCGCCATGCGGGAGC
>NZ_BAAALF010000569.1:0-899 GCF_039528135.1 Kitasatospora nipponensis
GCGGCGGGTGTGGGTGGGGGTGGTGGCGGCGAGGGGGAGGTTCCGGGTGCGGTGGTGGTCGTTGATCTGCCAGGTGGAGGTGGTGCCTTGGCGGATGAGGGTGAGGCCGCCGGGCATCTGGTAGTAGCGGGTGCCGGTGGTGCTTGTGGGGGTGGTGGTGGTGTAGGTGAGTTCGTCGTTCCCGAGGGTGATGGTGGTTTTGCCGGGGTTGTGGGGGATGAGCTGGTTGCGTAGGTGGTGGACTGGTGGGGGAGGGTCCATTTCTGCCCGGCGGGGACGGTTGTCCCGCAGGCGGCCAGGAGGACGTCGGTTCCGTTGGTGGTGACGTCGCCGGGGACTGCCAGGCACAGGTTGGCGGCGGCGTTGGCGATTGTGCCGTCGTCGCGCGTCGTCCAGGTCTGTGAGGTGGCGCCGGTGCAGGGCTGCAGCTGGATCGCGGAGCCTGCGGCGGTGCCCATGGCGGTCAGGCAGGCGCCGAAGACCTTGAGTTTGTTGCCGCCGGTGGCGAACTTCTGGCCGCTGGTTGCGTCGCAGTTCGCGATCTCGGCGGGGGTGCTATTGGCGCTGCTTCCCCCTTGCATGGCGAGGCACTTGCCGGCGATGCCCTGGATCTGGACGGTCGGCCGGTAGGTGTCGAGCTTTCCTTCGGTGCTCCAGGTCAGGTCGGTGGTGCCGGCTGCGTAGGTGTACTGGGCCGTGGTGTTCCCGGCCTGGTCGTAGCTGTTGGTGGCGTAGGCGGTGGTGCTGCCGTTTACCGTGGTTTCCAGGCTGGTGAGGGCGTGCGGCCCGCCGTTTCCGTTGCCGGTGTTGCCGGTGCCGGGAGCGGTGAACGTCTGGGTCGTGACGGCGTCCTGGGTGCTTCCGCTGGCCGGGCTGTGCTGGGTGAAGGTTCTGCGGTT
>NZ_BAAALF010000570.1:0-662 GCF_039528135.1 Kitasatospora nipponensis
CGAAGGACGACGGCGGATCCACCCGGATCAACGGCAAGGACAACGGCGGCGGGGGCGGCCAGTCCAAGCCCAAGGGCGGCGGCGGCGACGGTGGCGGGGACCACAGCAAGTACGGCGACCACAGCACCGACGACCGTGGTGTGAAGTACATCAACGGCGACAGCTGGGAGGACTGGAACGCCGGTGACCCGACCAGCAGGCGCCCGCACCCCAAGAACGGGCAGGGCCAGGGGGCCAAGGTCCGGCCGAACATGGACGGCCTGACGGACGAACGCCGGGAGATCCTGGAGCGCGCCATGAAGCGCGTGGACATGAAGCTCGGCTACAGCCAGGGCGCGATCACGGCCGGCTACCGGGTGGACTGCTCGGGCTTCGTCACGGCAGCCTGGGGCATCCCGCCGAACTCGGTGGGCGGTCTGAACACCGGGGGGCTGATGAGCCCGAGCGTCTCGGAGAAGATCAGCAAGAGCGATCTGCAGCCGGGCGACGCCCTGATCAACAGCGGGCACACCATCCTGTTCGGCGGATGGGCCAACGCGGAGCACACCAAGTACATCGCCATCGAGAACGCCAGCCAGGCCGGGACGGTCTCCCGGGTGGCCACGATGGACAACCAGTACGGCTTCTACCGCCGCAAGGACCTCTGAGCCGCCGGTCGGTCA
>NZ_BAAALF010000570.1:672-895 GCF_039528135.1 Kitasatospora nipponensis
TGTGATCCGCACCTGCCGTGAGCCGAAGTCGACGAGCACCGCGAGCTCGCCCTCGACGGCGATGGCCCGGCCCAGGCCGTACTCGTCGTGGGAGACCCGATCGCCGACGGCGAACCGCTTGATCTGCGGCGTGGGCGCGGGGCGGAAGGGGCTGGTGGGGAGATGGCGCCGTGGCGCTGAATTCGTCATCCGTGTCAGTATGCGCCCAAATCCGGGCGGAGGG
>NZ_BAAALF010000571.1:0-891 GCF_039528135.1 Kitasatospora nipponensis
GGTGCTCGGGGTGGAGTTGTCGCTGCGTGCGCTGTTCGAGGCGCCGACCGTGGCCAGGCTTGCGGCCAAGCTGTCCGGCGCTGGTACGGCCCGGGTGGCTTTGCGGGCCGGTGAGCGCCCCGAGCGGGTGCCACTGTCGTTCGCGCAGCGTCGTCTCTGGTTCGTCGGGCAGTTGGAGGGCTCGAGTGCTACCTACAACGTGCCGGTCGCGTTGCGTCTGTCGGGTGAGGTTGACGAGGCGGCGCTGGGTGTGGCCCTGCGGGATGTGCTGGGGCGGCACGAGGTGCTGCGCACGGTGTTCGCCGCTGACGAGAACGGCGAGCCCTACCAGCGGATCCTGAGCCTGGAGGAGCTGGACTGGGAACTGGAGATCTCGGAGGTTTCCTCGGCGGACCTCGCCGGTGCAGTGGCCGTTGCTGCGGGGTACGCCTTTGACCTGGCGGCTGAGGCTCCGGTGAAGGCGTGGCTCTTCAAGGCCGGGTCCGGCGAGCGCGCCCTCGTCCTGACTGTCCATCACATCGCTGGTGATGGTTGGTCGATGGGTCCACTGGCGCGCGATGTCTCCGCTGCGTATGCGGCGCGCACCGAGGGGAAGCAGCCCGAGTGGGCTCCCCTGCCGGTGCAGTACGCGGACTACGCGTTGTGGCAGCGTGAACTGCTCGGTGACGAGCAGGACCCGGAGAGCCTGCTGTCGCGCCAGGTGGCCTACTGGCGTGAGACGTTGGCGGAAGCACCCGAGGAGCTGGAGCTGCCGTTCGACCGGTCTCGTCCGGCGGTGGCGAGTTACCAGGGGTACCGGGTGCCGCTGGAGCTGTCGGCCGAGGTCCACGCGCAGCTGGTGGGGTTGGCGCGGGCCGAGGGCGCGACCGTGTTCATGGTGCTGCAGGCCGC
>NZ_BAAALF010000572.1:0-882 GCF_039528135.1 Kitasatospora nipponensis
GCGACTAGGACGGCGTCCTCGGACCCGACACTCTGCTGGGCCAGCCCGGTCAGGATGCCGTCGGGGCCGATCTCCAGGAAGCGGGAGACCCCCCGCGACTCCAACTCCCGGACGTTGTCGGCGAATCGGACCGCGTCGCGGACGTGGCTCACCCAGTACTCGGGGTCGGTGAAGCTACCGGACGCCACCACCGCGATCTTCGGCTCGGCGAACGTCAACCCGCCGACCACAGCGCGGAATTCGTCCAGCATCGCGTCCATCAGCGGCGAGTGGAAGGCGTGCGACACGCTCAGCCGCTTGGTCCGCTCGAAGCCCGCGGCGATCTCCAGCACGGTGGCCTCGTCACCCGAGACCACCACCGAGCGGGGGCCGTTGACCGCCGCGATGCTCACCAGGTCGGTCAGCAGCGGCAGGACCTCCGCCTCGGTGGCCTCGATCGCCACCATCGCACCACCGGCGGGCAGTTCCTGCATCAGCCGACCACGCGCGGAGACCAGCTTGGCGGCGTCGGAGAGCGACAGCACCCCGGCCACATGCGCAGCCGCGATCTCACCCACGGAGTGCCCTGACACGAAGTCAGGCCGCACACCCCACGACTCCACCAACCTGAACAGCGCCACCTCGAAGGCGAACAGCGCCCGCTGCGTGTTCACCGTACGGTTCAGCTCATCGGCGTCCTCCCCCCACACCACATCCCGCAGCGAACCACCCAGCTCACCCAACACCTCGTCAAACGCCGCCGCGAACACCGGGAACGCACCGTGCAGCTCACGCCCCATCCCGAGCCGCTGCGACCCCTGCCCCGTGAACAGGAACGCCGTCCGGCCGCCCTTCGCCTGACCGGACACACCCCCGCCCTCGGCCAGCGCCCGCAGCCCTGCC
>NZ_BAAALF010000573.1:0-339 GCF_039528135.1 Kitasatospora nipponensis
CCGGCTGGTACGACAGCCGCACCGTGCACATCCACGCGATGGTGCACATCGACAACGAACGCACCCTCACCACCCAGCTGATGATGGACGAGTCGCTCAACTCCAAGGTCTTCGCGCAGCAGCCCTACGCCAAGCACACCAACCGCGACACCTTCAACGACGGCGACAGCATCTACAAGGAGTCCATGCTCCTCAAGATCACCGAGGACGCCGACGGCTACCTCGGCGTCATCACCTTCGGCGTCGACCCGGACCACGACGGGAAGTAGCAAGCATCTGCCGGACCGTCAGAACAGGCGGTACCAGGGACGCCTGGCCCGCGGGAGCGTGGGGGGGAAG
>NZ_BAAALF010000573.1:349-881 GCF_039528135.1 Kitasatospora nipponensis
CACCTCCCGGTACAGCCGCCACTCCACCGTCGCCTCACTCGCGGCGGTCTTGAGCGAGTACGTCTGCTCGGTGACCCGCACCGTCCACGGCTCCGTGATCAACTCGGCACTCTTCTTCGCGCCGCCCCGGACCACTATCCCCTCGGTCACCACCAGCACCACCGGCCCCATCCCCAGCAGCCCCATGTTTGGCTCCCCGGTCAGCGCCCAGACCAGCAGCCCGGCCACCATGGCGATCCCCCCGAGAAGGGTCATCCGCCGCAGCGCCGGAACGTTCCGGAGCGCCCTCCGGAGATCCTGCTCGGTCAGCCGGAAGGTGGCGGTGATGTCCATACGAAGGCACTGCTCTCTGCTCGAAACGTCACCCGCACATCCGTACGGAGATCGCCGCATGGTGACCGCCCCACCTGCACCGAGTCAAACGGACACCTGCCCAAGCGAGGCCGCCCACTCGGTCAGGGTGGTGAAGTGCGCGGGCTGGAGACCGAAGCGGTGGTCCACGTGGACGGTGAGGGCCGGGGCCGGGTGGTGG
>NZ_BAAALF010000574.1:0-879 GCF_039528135.1 Kitasatospora nipponensis
ACTGCGAGGCCCAGGACGCCGGCGGCGAACAGGGCACCGATCCTGCGGGAGGGTACGGGTGGTACGCGCATGGCTGCGCCTCCGTTGTTCGGATCACGGGGTGGGGGACCACGAAAAAGGAACACTCGTGGATTCGAGATCACGATCCGCCGCCAGATCGCCGTGGGGCGCAGGGTGGCCTGCCGCCGTCACCACCGGGCCCGGCAGGGGCGCCTCCGGACCATAGAGTGGAGAGCAGTTGAGGGCACGTCAAGACGTTCCCGCCTGGCCACAAGCGGCCACCGCGCCGGTCGTTGAACTTTTTACCGAGGCTGCCCCAGGTCAGAGCCGCGCGGGTCCGGTGGGCGGGTTTTCCGACGGCGACGGCTCTCTTGACGGGGGTTCAGGCGCCGTGCTTTTCTCCGAAGCGTCACCACCGATCTCCCCGAGCCGCCGGGGAGTTGTTCGACTTGTATTGTTAGCGCTAACACTTCAGGTACTTGTTTCCGGACTTTGCTTTTGTGTCGTCAGTCCAGATTTGCCGTGCCGCCATCAACGGCCGGGGAGTGTGGCCGGAGGTCGGAGGAGGGCGAGACGGCTGGCGGTGCGATCGAGGTCGCGCATGAGGCCGGAGCCGGCGGGAAGGCCGGCGAGCGGGTCGGCGCCGATCAAGGTCAGCGGGACGTCGCGATCGCAGCAGACGTCGACCAGGTTGGCGAAGCGCCGACGGCCGTCGGGGGATGCCTCGGTGAGCGCCGGGACGCCGTCGAGAACGATGGCGGGGAAGCGTTCGGCGAGTGCGAGGTAGTCGGCGACGCTGGTGAGGCCCTCGCACAGCTCCGCGAAGCCGAACCAGACCAGGTCGTCGCGGACCGCCCGGGCCGGCAGGTCACGGTGGTG
>NZ_BAAALF010000575.1:0-876 GCF_039528135.1 Kitasatospora nipponensis
AGTCGGGCCGGTCGGTGGTCTCGGTCACAGCCACGGAGGAGAAGCACTTCATCGAGGCCGACCTGGTGGTCTCCAACTTCGGCCGGGAGTCGGATTACAGCCGGGTCGGCCAGTCGCTCTGGCGGAACCTCCTCCGGAAGGGGATCGCGGTCCCCCATGCGCGCACCGGGCGCGGCCTGGAGGTCGACGGCCAGGGCGCGTTGTTGACCTCCGAAGGGGAGCCGGCCGGTCCGATCTCCGCGGTCGGGGTGCTGCGGGAGGGCGACGAGATCGTCCGGAACGGCCGGACCGGCGCTTTCACCTTCAATCTCGCCGCCATCAAGAACCACTCGATCGCGGTAGCCGCCCGCGCGATCGAGCAGCTGGGACTCCGGGGAGACGAGTTGGCCCCAAACATGGCTCAATTCCATGGCCATGTCAGCAAGTTCGAGGAAGCGACCCCGGACGGCTTCGAGGAGGCTGTTCTCCTGGAGGCGAAGAGGCTGGCCACCCGGTCTCGAAGTGAGCGGGAACTGATCGATGCTCAATTGGACACCCGACTCCGATCCGTGGGCGAACTTCTGACCCTCCAACCGGATGATTCCCAGTACGACCGTCTGATCAGGGCGGTCGTCAACCGCGCCGCTGTCGAACGGCTCACCGACATCTCCGTGACGCCACGTCAGCTGCGCCGACAACTGGGGCTGGCGAACGCCGAGGAGCTGGAGGACTAGGTGAGCGGGCGACGGATTCAGGGATTCCTGTTGAGCGGTGGCACGCAGAGCGTTCTGCGCGGCACCTGCAATCGCACGAGAACTCCACGCGAGGGATCCATCCTCGTCCCCCCTTCCCTGGAAGCCCCTCTGTACGAGGCGATCGTGGCGGCGAGCGGGGTCG
>NZ_BAAALF010000576.1:0-874 GCF_039528135.1 Kitasatospora nipponensis
CTCTCCGACCTGATCCTGAAGGACCGGGTCTTCGCCAACGGCGCGGCCCTCGTGGGGGACAGGGACATCCTCGCCGAGGACCGGCTCTCCCCGGCCGTGGAACTGACGCCGGAGCAGGTCCGGCGGGTCGCGCTCAACCCCGACGGTGTGGTCCGGCACTATCTGGGCGCCCATCTTCCGCTCTGGGGCGACGACGTGGTGCCGAGCATGTTCCTGCACATGTCCACCAACGGGAAGACCCTGCACATCCAGGCCGAACTGCGCATCCTCGCGCCGGTGCAGGCCGACTACCACGCGATCGACCAGCTGCCCGGCACCCTCACCACCGGCCGGCTCGGGGTCCTTCGCCTCGCCGCGCTGGAGCAGACCGGCCGGGCACTCTTCCGGGCCCCCAGGGAATCCCTGGACCACGCGGCCTTCGGGCGCCGGCGCCCCCGTGCGGCGCCGCCGTCGGCAGCTGCGCGAACTGGTGGCGATCGAGGAGGACCCGACCTTCGACTACGGGGCCCAGCTGAGCATCCGCGAGCACGCCAGCGACGGCCACTACCAGAACTACTTCCAACGGGTCGATTCCGACCGGGCGTTCGCCACCCTCACCGAGCACACGCTGGCCGCGATCCGGGAGTTCCTGGAGGCCCACGGTGTGGACACCGCCGACCTCCGCAAGCAGCAGCAGTCCATCCTCAACCACGGCGTCATCCAGCAGGGCGGCATCAGCGTGGTCGGCAACCAGGCGGTCGGCCAGTACGCCACCGCGACCGGCACACCCGGCGTCCCCCAGCAGAGCGGTGCGTCCGCACCCACCCCGGCGCCTGCCAAGACCCTGTGACGGAAGGACCGTTGATGTCGAACGAACCGGTGACCAACCACGGCG
>NZ_BAAALF010000577.1:0-873 GCF_039528135.1 Kitasatospora nipponensis
GCCACCTGGCCCCGGGTGGTGCCCACGCCCTCGCGGGTGTCCACCAGACGTGCCGGGCTGATCGGGGTGAAGCCGCTGGAGACCTTCTGACTGAAGTAGCCCGCGATGTCCGCGATCACGTCGACCGTGCCGCCGCTGCCGTTGTACAGCTCGACGTAACCGTTGGCGCCGACCGGCACGACCGACAGGTTCGGCACCGTCTGCCCCGGCGTGAAGTTCACGTTCGAGGTCGTCGGGCGGGGGTCTTCGCCGCCGGACGGGTAGGCCGTGATGAAGCCACCCGTCTGGGGGTTGGTGACCGTCAGGTTGAGGACCGCGGCGGTCACGCCGGCCGGGATGCTCCCGTTACCCGCGATCTTCAGTCGGGCCGTGGCGCCCGGAGCGATGCTGGCGCCGCGGGTGTCGAGCAGACGGGTCGGGCCGTAGGCCGTGTAGTGCGAACCGGCGGTGGTGATCGCCATGCTGTCCGAGACAGCACCGCTCGCGTCAGTGGCCGTCACGGTGATGGTGTACGTACCCAGCTTGGCGTACGTGTGGTTCGCCTCTGCGAAGTTCTCGGCGTCCGTGTTCGCGGTGCTGGTGGTTCCGTCGCCCCAGGCGATGGTGACCGGCACCGAGCCGGAGTTCCCGCCCACCGAGGCGGTCAGCGAAATGCCGCGCCCGCTGTTGGGAATGGCCATGAAGCCCACGATGAGATTGGACTCCGCCCGGGGGCTGACTTCACCCTTGGCGGCGCGAGCCTTGATCGCCTTCTCGCCGGGGCTGACGAAGGTCTGGAAACCCGAGGACTTGATGTCCTCCAGGGTCTTGGAATTCACCGGCTTGGAAACAGCCTTGGCCGGAGCGGGCTCGGCAGCCTGGGCAGAAGCCGGG
>NZ_BAAALF010000578.1:0-870 GCF_039528135.1 Kitasatospora nipponensis
CCGGCTCGCCGCGCTCGTCGATGACGAAGCAGCGGTCCGCGTCGCCGTCGAAGGCAAGGCCCAGGTCGGCGCCGCACTCGGTGACCTCGGCCTGCAGGTCGACCAGGTTGGCCGGGTCCAGCGGGTTCGCCTCGTGGTTGGGGAACGTGCCGTCCAGCTCGAAGTACAGCTCCACCAGGTCGATGGGCAGCCCCGCGAAGACGGTCGGCACCGTGTGCCCGCCCATCCCGTTGCCCGCGTCGACGACGACCTTCAGCGGCCTGATCCCCGACAGGTCCACCAGCCCCAGCAGGTGACCGGCGTACCCGCCCAGGGTGTCCTTCGCCGACAGCGTGCCCGGGGTTACGTCCAGGGCGGGCACGGTCACGGTGTCGTCCGGCCCGGTCCAGGACTCCACCAGCTCGCGGATCTCGGAGAGCCCGGTGTCCTGACCCACGGGTGAGGCGCCCGCGCGGCAGAGCTTGATGCCGTTGTACTGCGCCGGGTTGTGGGAGGCCGTGAACATCGCACCCGGCAGGTCGAGGGACCCCGACGCGTAGTAGAGCTGGTCGGTGGAGCAGAGGCCGATCTCCACCACATCCGCACCCGAACCCGCCGCGCCCTCGGCAAACGCACGCGACAGGGACGGCGAGGAGGGGCGCATGTCGTGGCCCACCACGATCGCGGAGGCGCCCACCACCCGCACGAACGCCGCACCCAACGCGAACGACAACGACTCGTCCCACTGATCCGGCACCACACCACGCACGTCGTACGCCTTCACCAGCTGCTTCAAGTCCCGCATCGGTCCGGCACTCCACCCTGCTCGGTGCGGCGGTGCCGCACGTTCTCGGTCGACACCGGCGCGGGCAAGGTCCGACCTCCCGGGTG
>NZ_BAAALF010000579.1:0-870 GCF_039528135.1 Kitasatospora nipponensis
GAGGGGAGGATCGGCCCGAGGGGGCCGGTCTGGCCCGCCGCCCGTGGCGGCGTTGTGCCCGGCGATCCGCGCCCGGGGGGCGCGGCCGGCGACCCGCGAGCGAGAGGTGCGGCCGGGTGGCGAAGGGCGGGCAGGGGCGGCTGACCGAGGCGGGTCAGCGCACGCGCACGGGGTCGGTGCGGCTGACTCCGGCGGAGCTGGAGAGGTGGCACGCGGCCCGCTCGAAGACGGCCCGCAAGGAGCTCGGCGCGTGGGTCCGCGCCATGGTCGAGGAGGCGCTGAACGGCCACCCGGGGATCCCGGGCGACGTCGCCCAGGTGCCGGAGGTGAACCACGCGGTGTTCGTCCAGCTCGCCGCGATCGGCAACAACATGAACCAGATCGCCTACCTGTCGAACACCGCCGGCGGTGTCCCGGCGGAGCTGCACCAGCGGCTCGCCGAGGCGATCGAGGCGGTGGGGGATGCGGCGCTCGCGGTGCGCGGCCTGGCGCCGATGACCGGCCCGACCGGGCTCGCCGAGCACGACCAGGAGCACGACGACGTCGACCAGGGCGACGAGGCCGAGCCCGGCCCGGCCCGGTGTTCGGCAACATCACCCGGGGCCGGAAGGCGTACGGGGGTCTGCTCTACGACCACGGACCCGGGCGCCGGGACGAGCACGTGGACCCGCGGATCATCGCCGGGTCGGTGCCGGGCACCTGGCAGCAGGTGGCCCGCCAGATCGACCACCACACCGGGCAGAAGCCGCACCTCACTGAGCCGATCTGGCGCGTCTCGCTCTCGCTGCCGGACGAGGACGGGGTGCTCGCCGGTGCCCGGTTCGCCGCGATCGCCGAGGAGTAGGTGGCCCGGATGGGGTTCGCGGCGTG
>NZ_BAAALF010000580.1:0-868 GCF_039528135.1 Kitasatospora nipponensis
AGCGTGGACAGGATGATCGCGTCCTTGAGGTGGGGCAGTGTGATGTGGACGAACTGCCGGAACCTGTTCGCCCCGTCCACGGACGCGGCCTCGTACAGATCCCCGGGTATCGACTGGAGGTCGGCGAGGATCAGGATGGCGAAGAACGGTACGCCGCGCCAGAGTTCGGCGACCACGGCGGCGCCGAAGACGGTGTCGGGGTTGCCGAGTACCGAGGTGCCCGCGCTGCCGGCGCCGAGTTCGGCGAGGTAGTGGAAGACGCCGGTGGCCGGGTTGTAGAGCAGCATCCAGATGCTGGTGGTCAGCACGCCCGAGACGGCCCAGGGGGAGAAGACCAGGGCCCGGGCCACGGCCCGGCCGACGAAGGTCTCGTTCACGATCAGCGCGAGGGCCAGGCCGAGCAGCAGTTGGAGCAGGACCTCGGCGAAGACCCACTTGGCGGAGAAGGCCAGGCTGCTCCAGAACTGCTCGTCGCCGAACATCTGCCGGAAGTTGGCCAGGCCGACGAAGGCGTCGTCATAGGGCTCGTTCACCACGTGGTGCTGGAGCGCGTAGTAGAGGACGCTGCCGACCGGGAAGAGCAGGAACACGGCCAGCAGGAGCAGCGTCGGGGAGATCAGCGCGTACGGCGCCAGCGCCCGGCGCAGCCGGTGGCCGCGGACAGGGGGTGGGGCGGCGAGAGCCATCGGTGAGCTCGCCTCCTCTCGGAAACGTGGGGGAGCGATGGCGACTCACGGCGACACGCACATGGACGCTGTTCACATTCGTGGACACCCTAGGGAGAGGGTGACGGGTCGTCAACCCTCCGCGTGGCCATACCGTGTTCATGGATGTGGACCACGGTCAGAATGATGTATAACCCTGGAAC
>NZ_BAAALF010000581.1:0-865 GCF_039528135.1 Kitasatospora nipponensis
GGGGGGGGGGGGGGGTGGGCGGGCCCACCGCCGGGGGGGGGGGGGGCGGGGTGGAGGGGGGGGGCCCCCGCACGGGGCGGCGGGGGTGCTGGCGACCGGGGGCGGCGGCCTGGAGACCTTCGAGGCGCAGTCGCACCGGCGCCTGGAGCGCGGCCGCCCGGGCGTCAGCCCCTACCTGCTGCCCGGCATGCTCTCCAACATGGCCGCGGCCCGGATCGCCATCAAGTACGGCATCCGCGGCTACAGTTCGGCGCCGGTGACGGCCTGCGCGGCCGGCGCCCAGGCGGTGGCCGAGGCGCTGCGGCTGATCCGCGCCGGCGAGGCGGACGTGGTGGTCTGCGGTGGCAGCGAGTCCTCACTGCACCCGACGATCGCCGCGGCCTTCACCAACTCCCGTGCCCTGGCCGATGGCTGGGACGACCCGGCGGACGCCTCACGGCCCTTCGACGCGCGCCGCAACGGCTTCGTGCTCGGCGAGGGCAGCGCGGTCCTGGTGGTCGAGCGGGCCGAGCACGCCGCGGCCCGCGGTGCGGGCGGCTACGCGGACCTGCTGGGCTGGGGTGCCTCCACCGACGCCTACCACCCCACCATGCCGCGCCCCGACGGCGAGGGGGCGGCCGACGCGATGCGCGCGGCGCTGCGCAGCGCCGGGCTCGCGCCCACCGAGGTCGCCTACGTGAACGCGCACGGCACCGGCACCAAGCTCGGCGACACGGCCGAAGCCGCCGCGCTGCGCTCGGTGTTCGGCGACGACGGACCGGCGGTCAGCTCCACCAAGGGGGCCACCGGCCACCTGCTGGGCGCGGCCGGCGCGGTGGAGGCCGCGGTCTGCGCCCTGGCGGTGGCCGGCGGCGTCCTGCCGCCC
>NZ_BAAALF010000582.1:0-864 GCF_039528135.1 Kitasatospora nipponensis
CTCGAGGGGCAACGCGGCGAGGCCGAGCAGCGGCTGGCCGGCGCGCACCGTCGCGACGAGCTGCGCGCCCTGACCGTCCGGCGCGAGAGCGCGCTGGTCGACCTGCGGCAGGCGGCCCTGACCGCCCGCGAGCACACCCTGGACCTGCGCCAGCGCCGGCTGGACGGGATGGCCGCCGAGCTGGCCGGCCGACTGCGGGCGGGCGAGTCCTGCCTGGTCTGCGGCTCCGCCGAGCACCCGGCGCCGGCCGCCTTCGACGCACCACCGGTCGGCGCGGCGGACGAGCGGGCCGCGAGCGCCGCCCAGCAGGCCGCCGAACACCGGCTCGCCCAGGCCGAGGGCGAGCTGACCGAGCTGCGGGTGGCGGCCGCGGCCGCCACCGGCACCGCGGGCGATGCGCCCGCCGACGAGCTGGCCGAGCGGCTGGCCGCGCTGGCCCGCGAGCACCGCACGGCGCTGGGGCGCGCGGAGGCACTGACCGGGCTGCTCCAGCAGCGCGAGCGCCTCGAACAGGGCGAGCGCCACTACAGCGGCCAACTGCATGACAGCCGCGAGCGGCTGGCCGCCGGCACGGCACGGCTGGAGGCGCTGGCCGCGGAGCGGGACGCGCTGGCCCAGCGGATCGCCGAGGCCCGCGGCGACGCGCCCTCGGTCGCCGAGCGGGCCACCCGGCTCGGCCGGCGGGCCCAGGCGCTGGCCGCCACCACCGAGGCCGTCCGCACCACCGAGCAGGCGGCCGCCCACGGGAAGGAGGGGGCGTGGGTACGGGGGGCCCCAAGGGGGAGTGGAGGCGGGCCCGCCGCCGCCGCCGGGCGCAGGGCGGCGTCAGCGGCGGCAGGCTGGCAGGGATGTCAAGCGAGGTTG
>NZ_BAAALF010000583.1:0-864 GCF_039528135.1 Kitasatospora nipponensis
GTCCCGCCAGCAGAGCCAGCCCTGGGCGAGCGAGGACTCGGAGCGGTCCGGGTACGGCTCGTTGAACAGGTCGAACACCACCGAGCCGGTGCCCTTGAAGGTCTCGGCGACCGAGCTCCAGAACGGGGCCGCGTTGGCGCCCGGCATCGGCTTCTGGCAGGTGGCGTTGGTGTCGGAGCAGCCGGAGGAGTTGCCGGTGTACTGCCCCCGGCTCCAGTGCATCTCGACGATCGGGGTCAGTCCGGCGGTGCGCAGCGAGTCGACCCAACCCTTGATCGTGGCCCGGTAGTTGGCGCCGCCGTAGGCCGGGTTGACGTTCGACTGACCGAGCCAGCAGTCCTCGTTGAGCGGGACCCGGACGGCGTTCACCTTCCAGCTCTTGATCGCGGCGATCGAGGCGGCGTCCACCGGGCCGTCGAAGAAGCCGTACCCCTGGACGCACATGTACTCGGTGCCGGAGCGGTTGACGCCGTGCAGCACGACCGGCGAACCGGCCGCGTTGACCAGGGAGTTACCGGAGACCCGGAGGTCGGGGGCAGCTCCAGCGGGCGTGGTCGGCGAAGGTGACGGCGAGGGCGAAGGCGAAGGCGAGGACGACGGCGACGGCGACGAGGAAGGCGACGGCGAAGGCAGCCCGTTGCACGTCACCCCGTTGACCGCGAAGGACGTGGGAGCCGAATTCGCCCCGCTGTAGCTGAAGTTGGCTCCGGGTGTGGCGCTGCCACCGGGAGCGATGTTCGCGTTCCAGGACAGAGCGCTGACGGTGACGTTCTTGCCGCTCTGGGTCCAGGTGCCGTTCCAGCCACTGCCGGAGAGGGTCTGGTTCCCGCTGTACGCGTAGCTGAGGGTCCAGCCGTTGAGGGC
>NZ_BAAALF010000584.1:0-863 GCF_039528135.1 Kitasatospora nipponensis
GCGCCAACTCCGATTCTTGATATGCGAAGGCATGGTAGCCCCTTGGGTGAATTGCGGATTCACGTCACGACATGGGTGTGGGCCACGGGTGCCCGGAAGCGGGAACGGCGCGCAGGTGAATATCCCGCACCTGTCTCCCGACCGTTGTCTTCCCACCCTTGATCGGTGCCCGGCGGCCGTTTTTCCCGGCGTCTCGCACAGAGGGCCCACGCGGCGCTCGGGAACGGCGTCTCGCAACGGGCCTGGAGTCGCTTCGGTGCAGCGGTCAACGCTGCCCACCAGCCGCAGTACAGGCGATATAAACGACATTGTCACTCGCCTTGCGGAGTGTCAATGCCCGCTGACGGGGTATCACCGGATGTACTCCGGCGTCACTCTCGGTATCCTCGGCCGGTGCTCCGAGCGGTAATTCCCGGGATATTCGGATTCGTTGAACGACTCCCGGTGCTGTGGTACGTTGACGGTGATTGGTCCGATGGGGCGCGTGATGATCCGAGTCGGCTAGACGGTCGCCTTTCCTGGCTCGGGGAGTGAGTGGCGAGACCGGCCCCCTCCACCACGAACCGCGAGAGCTGTGTCATGTCCGGCATCCACTCGCATCATTGGGGTTGAGTCCCCGTGTACGGGAACTGCGGAGCCACCAGTGGGCTCTGCTTCAGCGCGGCATCCGTGATGCCCTCCGGTATGTCCGGAGCCGGTATCGCCCGTTTCCTGCTCCAGGTCGCGGGCGCGGGCTTCGGTCTGTACACCGTGGTGTGTCTCGGTCTGCTGGCCTTCGGCCTGGTGGTGCGCCACCGCCGGGACCGGCGTCGGCCGCCCGAACCGGACGCGACGGCGCACTCGGCCGGCGCGACCGCGGTCCG
>NZ_BAAALF010000585.1:0-863 GCF_039528135.1 Kitasatospora nipponensis
CCGGAAACCCATCACCAGACCTCTCTTCTCCCACACGGCGACCGGCAAGATCCCTTCCAGCATGCGTCCGCCCCGAACCCCCCGCCCGACGACCGCCGAGGACACCGACGAAGTCCACCGGTCGGCCCGGCGAACTCGACTGTGGGCCTGCACCCTCGCTGCCCGTGGCACCGGAGTCGCTCGCAGCTCTTGTCGCGCCCCTCGGCTAGCCTCTCGGTGATCGGCGACCCGATGCGTCTCGGCGGGGCCCTGCTCTGGGGGAACACGATCGAAGGCGACCAGCTCTTCCTCGTCCCGCACGAGAACGGATCCTGGACCGTCTCCGCATTCCGCCGGGGTTGGGCGGACTGGTACGACTCCGACCTCTGCTTCAGTGACTGGTTCCACCTCGCGCTGACCGGCGGGACAGCCACCGACTGGCTGGCTGAATGGGAGCCGCTTCCGCACCCGATCGAGGTCGCGGACTAGGGCGCGTATCGAGTCCTGATCAATCCTTGGGGTTTGCCCTCGCTCCGAGGCCTGATCCGGTAGACCATGTCGCGTGACGCGCGTGTAACTGACTGATGCGGAGTGGGAGGCAGTTGCAGCAGCCCAGTGTCATTGTTCGGCACCCGACGGACAGCAGCACCGTACCGTCGGTATGGATCGCCGTGCAGTGGTGCTCGACCTTGCCCGCATCCGTCCTGGCCCACAGCTTGGGCGCCGAACCCTCCTCGTCGTGCTTCTGTGCAGTCCCAGCAGACGGCCTCGCTGTCACGTCCGTACGAGCGATTCGGTTCGCGCATCCCAATCAGCAGCGAGTCGTGGCGGGGCCCCGACGGCCAATCCTTGTGAGCCACATCAGCGGCAACGGAACACAAGCC
>NZ_BAAALF010000586.1:0-862 GCF_039528135.1 Kitasatospora nipponensis
CGGGTCATCCCTTCACGGCACCGGCGGTGAGACCGGAGGCGATACGGCGCTGGACGAGCAGGAAGAAGATCACCACGGGGATGGCCATCATGGTCGAGCCGGCCATCATCGGCGCGTACTCGGTGCCGCGGGTGGTGGTGAAGTTGCCGAGCCACACGGTCGCGGTGGTGTTGGTCTGGCTGAGCAGCTGCAGCGCGTACAGGTACTCGTTCCAGGCCTGGATGAAGCCGTAGATCGCGGTGGCCACCATGCCGGGCGCGAGCAGCGGGAAGACCACCCGGACGAACGCCCCGGTCCTGGTGCAGCCGTCGACCATGGCCGACTCCTCGAGCTCCTTCGGGATGTTCACGATGAAGCCGCGCAGGGTCCACACCGTGAACGGCAGCACGAAGGTGAGGTAGGTCAGGATGATGCCGGAGAGCTTGTTGTACTGGCCCAGGTCGTTCAGCAGCAGGAAGACCGGGATGATCATCGCGACCAGCGGGACCATCTGCACCGCCAGGATGCCGACGATGACCACCTTGCGGCCGCGGAACGCGAACCGGGAGATCGCCAGCGCGGCGAGCAGGCCGACCACCAGGCCGATCGCCACCGTGGTGCTCGCGATGATCAGGCTGCGGAAGACCGGGCCCCAGAAGTCGGAGATCTCCAGCGCGCGCTTGAAGTTGTCCAGCGTGACCGGGAACGGCAGGAACTTCGGGTCGGTCGAGATCGCGTCCTTGTCGGACTTCAGCGCGGTGTTGACCATCCAGTACACCGGGAAGCCGAGGATCGTCGCGACCGCGACACCGATCAGGTTGTAGAGGCTGCGGCCCTTGGGGCGCGGCGCCTTCGTCCTGATCTTCTGAGCGGGGGCGGCCCG
>NZ_BAAALF010000587.1:0-861 GCF_039528135.1 Kitasatospora nipponensis
GGTTGATGTCGTCGAGCACCGCGGTGGCCGCACCGGGCCGGCCGAAGGACTTGTGGACGGCCGAGATCCGCACCGCGGGACTGCCAGCGGCGGTCGCGGTGAGAGGGGTGACGTCGTTCTCGGTGCTCAGTGCCGTGCTCATGGCGGGCACCTCCTGGCGTGAGTGGCGAGGGAGGACGGGCAGGGGGGCGGGCAGTGGGGCTTCCGGTCGGGCTGTGTGGCCGGGTGGCTCGCCGGTCAGGAGGTCTTGCCGAGTCCGGCGTCCTGGACGGCGGGCTGTCCGGCGGCCTTGAGGACCTTGTTGAGCAGGGTGAGGTCGTAGATGCCGTTGATGTCGGGCTTCTTGAGCAGGCCGGCGTTGACGGCGTGGTCGGCCTCGGACTGCAGGGTGGCGGCGAGCGGGTCGTTGAGGAAGTCGATGCTCTTCCACGCCGGGTCGAGGATGTTGGCGGCCAGCGCGTTGCCGCCGGCCGCCTTGATGGCGTCGTTGGCGTCCTGCTTGGCCTTGTCGGGGTTGGCCGTGATGAAGGCGTTGGTGTTCACCGAGCCGCGCAGGACGGCCTCGACCACGTCGGGGTGGGCGGTGAGGAACTTCTGCGAGACGATGATGTTGGTGATCACGAACTGCTTGTTCGGCCAGAGGTCCTTCTCGTCGAGCAGGACCTTGGCGCCCTTGGCGACCAGCGCGGAGGCGGTGGGCTCGGGGACCCAGGCGCCGTCGATGGAGCCGGAGGCGTAGGCGTCGGGGGTGACCTTGTTGTCGGTGCGCACCACCGAGACGTCGCCGGCGCCGGACTGTGCGTCTTCCTCGTAGCCCTTGCCGACGAGGTAGTTGAGCAGGGCGACGTCCTGGGTGTTGCC
>NZ_BAAALF010000588.1:0-220 GCF_039528135.1 Kitasatospora nipponensis
CTTCTTCCGCACCATCCCCGCTGCGCCTCGGTTTCGACGAGACCCGGACCAAGGTCGTGCTGAGGACGGATCAGGCGAGCTACTCGGATTTGGTCAAGCTGGCTGCCCGGTACAGCTCCGGCAGCCAGCGGGGGAAGCTCGCCGCCGAGGTCGATCTTGAGGATTTCCTCGCCCATCTGACGCTCGTCAACGAGTGGCCTGACCTGGCGGCAGTCTCCTT
>NZ_BAAALF010000588.1:231-861 GCF_039528135.1 Kitasatospora nipponensis
CGCTGGCCGAGGGATCGGTGCGGGATGCGCAGGCTGTTGAGAGCCGTCTCGATGCCGGCCGGCAGGGCATGGAAGTGGCGGGCGAGGTCAGCCCGCACGAGGTGGCGCCCCGGCTTGGTGCTGCCTGGCAGGCACCGCTCACCGAGTTCCAGACGCGCGACATCGCGAAGCTGTTGTCGATCAGGCACGGAGCGAACTTCAGCGTGCCCGGGGCGGGCAAGACCCGTACAGCGATGGCGGTTTACGCTGCCCTGCGGGAGGAGGGGAAGGTCAGACGTCTTCTCGTTGTCAGCCCCAAGTCTGCCTATGAGGCATGGCGGGAGGAAAGCGAGGGCTGCTTCACGGTGCCGCTCCGGATCAGCCTGTTCGAGCGCCGGCCGGACCAGGGGGCTGAGGTCCTGCTGGTGAACTACGAGCGGCTCTACCGCTATCAGGCGGAACTCGCGGACTGGATGAGCGCCGTACCTACGCTGATGGTCCTGGACGAGGCGCACCGGATGAAACTCGGAGTAAGAGGCCCCTACGTCTCTACGTGCATGGCCCTTGGCCCGCTTGCCCATCACCGGCTGATCCTGACCGGGACACCAGCGCCGAATGGTGCCAAGGATCTTGAGAGTCTGCTCTCCTTCG
>NZ_BAAALF010000589.1:0-858 GCF_039528135.1 Kitasatospora nipponensis
CCTGCTCCAGGGCCGGCCCGGCTACCGGCTCAACCCCGCCGTCCTGGCCGAGGCCGAGTTCTACCTCGCGCCCTGACCGCACCCGTCCCAAGTCACGTACCCACGAAGGAGTTTCCGTGTCCGACCTGTTCACCGAGCCGTGCGCCGTCGACGCCGACTGGAAGTTCGTGGTGGTCCTCAAGGCGAAGCTGCCCACCGGGGTGGCGCCGAACGCCGTCGCGCACAGCACGCTCGGTCTGGCGGCCGCCGCCGCGGCGAACGGTCCGGAGCTGGCCGGGAAGATGTCGTTCCTCGACTTCCGGGACGCCGACGGCGGTTCGCACGGGCCGGTCTCGGGCCTGTCGCTGATCGTGCTGGAGGGCCGGGCCGCTGGGCTGCGCCGGTTCCGCGGCGAGGCGTTGGCGGCCGGGCTGCTGGTGAACGACTTCACCTCGGCGATGACCGGGGACACCTTCGCCGAACAGCTGGTCAAGATGGCCGGCAGCACCGAGGAGGAGCTCGAGTACTACGCGGTGGCGGCCTTCGGCCGACGCGACGAACTCGACCCCCTCACCAAGAAGTTCTCCCTGTGGAAGTAGCCCGGGGAGACCGAGGATCACAGGAGATGAGATTCCGTGAGCACCACCCCACCCCACCTGGCCGTGGTACCCGCCCGACTGGTCGACGAGGTCCTCCGTAGCGCGCACGCCGAGGCCAAGCGCCTGGTCGAGGAGGTCTACGTCCAGAGCGCCCAGGGCCGGCTGGTCAACCCCGACAGTTCCTTCCTGCGCCCCGACCCCGAGGCGCGCGAGCGGGTGATCGCCCCCCCGGCGTACGTGCCGGAGCCGGTGCCCGCGATGGGCATCAAGTGGATCTCCA
>NZ_BAAALF010000590.1:0-857 GCF_039528135.1 Kitasatospora nipponensis
CCGCCACTACCGCCGCCGGGGGCGCCGGACCGGTTGGCCCGGGTCACCTTGGCGGTCGCCGAGCGCAGGCTCGGGCCGACCTCGTCGACCTCGACCTCGAAGACCGTCCGCTTCTCGCCTTCCTTGGTCTCGTAAGACCGCTGGCGCAGTCGGCCCTGCACGATCACGCGCATGCCGCGCTGCAGGGACTCGGCCACGTTCTCCGCCGGCTGACGCCAGACGTTGCACGTGAGGAAGAGGCTTTCGCCGTCCTTCCACTCGTTCGTCTGACGGTCGAACGTGCGGGGAGTGGACGCGATGCGGAACTTCGCGACCGCGGCACCCGAAGGGGTGAACCGCAGTTCGGGGTCGTCGACGAGATTGCCGACGAGGGTGATGACGGTCTCGCCTGCCATGGTGTGCTGACCTCTCGGGAGGAAGAGTTCCGTTCAGCGATGTTTCACGTGAAACATCGGACGCGAGCCACCAGGACCACGAACGGGTCCCGGAGGTGGCTCAGTGAGTGTCCGGGCGCAGGACCTTGGTCCGCAGAACCGACTCGCTCAGCGACATCTGGCGGTCGAGCTCCTTGACGACCTCGGGCGTGGCCTTCAGGTCGATGACCGTGTAGATGCCCTCGGGCTGCTTCTTGATCTCGTACGACAGGCGACGACGACCCCAGGTGTCGACCTTCTCAACAGTGCCACCGCCGGTGCGGACGACGTTGAGGAAGTTCTCGATCAGGGGGGAGACAGCGCGCTCCTCGACCGAGGGGTCGAGGATGACCATCACCTCGTAGTGACGCATGGGTAACCCACCTCCTTTGGACTCAGCGGCCACGGTCTCTCCGTGGCAGGAGGGTTGTGCAGCGTCGGCAC
>NZ_BAAALF010000591.1:0-856 GCF_039528135.1 Kitasatospora nipponensis
GCAGGTGCTGATCTCCCTCGGCGCGGTGGTCGTGCTGGTGCTGTTCGGCCTGATGCTCAGCAAGGCCCCGATCGGCCGCTCCCCGGACGCCGACTCCGGCAACCGGTGGGCCGCGCTGGCGGTCGGCCTGGCCGCCGCCGGCGCGCTGCGGGCCCTGCTGCGCGCGCCGGCCCCGGTGCGGCGGCCGGCCGGGCGCGGCATGCTGGCCGACCTGCGCGAGGGATGGCACGAGGTGGTCTCCCGGCGCTGGCTCTGGGTGCTGGTCCTGCAGTTCGGCGTGGTGAACGCCTGCCTGATCGCGGCGGAGTCGGTGCTCGGCCCGCTGGTGGCCGACCTGCGGCTGGGCGGGCCGCGGCCCTGGGGACTGGTCAACGCCGCGATGGGGGCCGGGCTGGTGGCCGGCGGCCTGCTGATGGTCCGCTGGCAGCCGCACCGCCTGCTGCTGGCGGGCAACGCCGGGGTGCTGCTCTTCGCGCTGCCCGCCGTCGCGCTGGCCGGCGCGGCGCCGCTGCCGGTGCTGACCCTGGCGATGTTCACCTCGGGCGTCGGCGGCACGCTCTACGGGGTCAGCTGGATGCTCGCCCTGCAGCAGGAGATCCCGGCCGCCAGCTTCTCCCGGGTGGCGGCCTACGACTGGTGCGGCTCGGTGGCCCTGGCCCCGGTGGGCACCGCGGCGGCCGCGCCGCTGGCCGGCGGGCTGGGCCTGGACGGGGCGCTGTGGGCCTGCGCGGGACTGATGACGGTGCTGTCGCTGGCGGTGCTGGCGGTGCCGGAGGTGCGCCGCCTGGTGCGGGTCGCCCCGACGCCGACCGGCTCGGGCGCCGGCGCCACCGCGGCCGGCACCGCGGCCGGCACG
>NZ_BAAALF010000592.1:0-856 GCF_039528135.1 Kitasatospora nipponensis
GTCATCCGGACGGGCCCACGGTGGACTGCGGCGCGCCAGGGGCGTGCTCTGACGGAACCCGCTTCTGAGGCCATCTGGCAGCATCGGATCGCCGACCGGCCAAGTCGGTGCTCAGCTGTTCGTGGCCGCACCGTGCGGCCGTGAACGGAAGGACCGAGCATGTCCCGTCGTACCGAGGCCGCCACCGCACTCGCCCTCTGCCTGGCCACCGGCCTGGGAACCGTGATCGCCGCCGGCCCCGCCCACGCGGCCGTCCCCAACGTGTGCGGGGGTGCGATGACCGACTACGTCGGGGCCAGCCCCCTCCTGCTCCCGGATGCCCCGTTCGTCGGCACCGTCAGCCTCGTCGGCGAGAAGCGGGCCATCAGCATCACGCCCGTCTTCCTGACCGCCAACGTCCTGCGGACCGAGATCGGCACCGGGGACGACGCCCGCGCCCAGAGCGGCAACTTCACGCTCAAGGTGGACAGCAGCGGACGCGGAAAGATCAGCTTCCCGGTCTACGCCGGCATGGCCAGCAGCACCGACGTCAACTGCACCCCGGGGCTCACCCCCACCCGCGTCACCAAGATCAACGGAAAGATCAACGTGACCGGCGTCGAGGGGCAGGTCGACTTCGTCGTGACCCGCACCTGACGGCCCGTTACCGTGCCGATCTTGGTGAGCATGGGCTCGACTGCGGGGCTCGGTCGGGTGATCTCTCGACCGGCCGCGTCATTGGCCCGGATCTGTCCGGGAGCGGGCAGCGGTGCTGGGCGGTCCATCGATGTGCTCGTGACTGCGGCGGCAGAAGCATGCCGACGGCCAGCGCCGCAACGCGCTCAGGAAGGTCGGCTCGTCCTTCAGCAGCAGCTCT
>NZ_BAAALF010000593.1:0-853 GCF_039528135.1 Kitasatospora nipponensis
CACCCGGTGACCGGCCGGGGCGTCCGAGGGACGGGCGGACTCCCCGGGACTTCGGTGTTCGGATAGCCTTTTGACGGATTGTCATCCTGCAGGTACGAGGTTCCGGGGGAGCCACTTTGAACTTCATCAGCGAAGCATGGGACGACGCCAAGGACCTGGTCGGGGCAGGTGCCAAGGTGGTCAAGGACATCGTCATGGCACCCGCCGAGATCGCCCGCTGGGCCCTCGGTGAGATGTTCGGCGGGGGCGAGGACGAGCTGCGCCAGATCGCCAAGGAGCTCGCCGAGCTCGGCAAGGAGTTCGACAAGCTCAGCACGGACGTCAACTCCGCGCTCGGCAAGCTCACCTGGCACGGCCCCGCCGCCGACGCGTTCACCACCCACGCGCAGGGCCGGGTCCGGGAGATGGCCGGGGTCGCGGACGAACTGGACGGGCTGAGCAAGGCGGTCGAGCGCCTGGCCAGCTTCTGAGGCCCGCCGGCGAAGATCATCACGAGGACAAGGGGTACGGGGAACCATGGCCGGTGAAAAGTTCGGCGTAGAGCTGCAGGAACTCGGCAGGATCCAGCAGGACTGGCAGCAAGCCAGTCAGCGGATGGCCGAGATGCAGAAGAGGCTCGGCAAGATCCAGGAAACGCTGGCGAAGGCGGTCGCGGTCGACCTGGCCGCCAGCCCGCTGGCCGGCATCGTCGGCTTCGGCATCGCCTTCGACGTGCTCCGGGACGCCAAGGACGTCGAGTCCCGCGCCCGGCACCTGATGGAGACCAAGGCCAAGCTCACCAAGGCGATCGCCGAGGACACCGAGAAGCTCAAGTCGGTGATCAAGTCGTACACCGAGGCGGACCGCAAGGTCG
>NZ_BAAALF010000594.1:0-851 GCF_039528135.1 Kitasatospora nipponensis
CGCCCGCTGGTGGGGGATGAGCAGAGCGTCGACCATGCCAGGTGCGCGCCGGTGCAGCTCCACCGCCTGCGCAAGGTCCCCGTCATGGCGCAGTACCTTGGCGAGTGTGCCGAGCGCCTGGGCGTGACTGCGCGGGTCGCCCTCCTTCTTGAAGATCGTCGCGGCCTTGCGGAGGTAGCGGGCAGCCTCTGCTGTCCGGCCCTGCTCGACAAGCGTCTCCGCAATGTTGCTCAGCGCTTGTCCTGCTCCACGCCTGTCGCCCGCACGCTTGAGCGCCCGTGCGGCCTCGGCATGGGCCGCCACGGCTTGCTCGAACTTGCGCTGCTCGTGGAGTGAGAGCCCGAGATTGTTCAGCGCTCTGGCCGTGGCCTTACGGTTCTTCAGTCGACGGGAGATCTCGATGGCTTTGCGGTGTGCACGAACGGATTTTCCGAGCTTGCGCTTGTCCCTGAGCACGATGCCCAGAAGGCTGAGGAGTGAGGCCTCGTTGTGACGGTCCTTGATAACCCGGCTTGATCGGATGCCGGCTCTCAGGACCAACTCGGCTTCGTCCAAGGAGCGCAGCTCGGTCAGGAACTGTGAGACGGATGCTGACAGAGCCACCGACATCCGATGGTCATCCGCGCTGTGCGCCCAGAGTGCGGCTGCGATCAGGGTGTACTGCTCCTCCTCGAGCCATCGCAGTGCCGAGCTCCGATCGGCGAACCGCTCCTCGGCCGCAGGGTTTGCCTTGGCGGGGCTGAAGAACTTTTTCTGCGCCAGCGTGCTCATCCGGTAGAGGTGGGCGAGCAAGCGCATCAGACTCTCGCCCCAGGAGTCATCGGCTGACGTCAGCTGCTCCCGGGAGTAGA
>NZ_BAAALF010000595.1:0-850 GCF_039528135.1 Kitasatospora nipponensis
GATTTGGGGGAGGCCTGGGCGCGGTTGGCCTCCACCACGCCCAAGGTCGACCACACGTACACCCGCAGCGGGAAGTTCACCATCACCGCCGGCGTCAGCGGCGCGGACGGGAAGCCGAGCACCATCAGCTCGTTCCAGCCGGTCGTGGTGAACGAGCCCGGTCTGCCCCAGGTGGCCTTCGAGGCCAAGCACTGCGCCGCCTCCTACCCCGACAGCTGCTACCGCCCGCTGGCCTTCGTGATCGACACCACCGGGACCACCGCCCCCTGGCCGCTCGACAGCTTCACCGTCGACTACGGCGACGGCAGCGCCCCGACCGGCAACCTGTCCGAACCGCATCTCTACGCCGCGCCGGGTGACTACAAGATCACCGTCACCGCCAAGGACAACCACGGCCAGACCGGCTCGCTCACCAAGACGGTCACCATCGGCTACCAGGCCGCCCGGTACCCCGGCGGGAGCCACATCCGGCTGATCGACACCCGCACCGGCGACTACACCAGGCTGGGCTCGGGCTCGAAGCTCACCGTGAAGGTGGGCCAGGGCGGTAGGGGCGGCTGGCGGGACAACGCCATCGTGCTCAACGTGACGGCCGTACTGCCCTCCGGCGACGGCTTCCTCACGGTGGCCCCCGGCGGGGTGCCCCGGCCGAACAGCTCCAACGTCAACTACACCAAGGGCTCGATCGTCCCGAACATGGTCACCGTGCCCGTCGGCTCGGACGGCACCGTCGCGATCTGGAACTCCGGTGCGCCGGTGGACATCGTGGTGGACCGGATCGGCGCGTACAACCCCGACTACGGCAGCTACTTCAACCCGGTGGCGCCCCGTCGGGTGGTGGGCACCCGGG
>NZ_BAAALF010000596.1:0-849 GCF_039528135.1 Kitasatospora nipponensis
CCCGCAACGAGTGACAGGTCGGGTGATAGGCAACCTTGTGCGGGAAGGACGCACCAACGTCCGTGACACCCAGCACATCGGTCAGGAACTCCGTGAACTCGTGCACCCGCGGCACCAGTTCAGCGACCTGACGGACCAGCGCCGGCGGACTGTACTCCTCCGCCAGCCGCGGATGATTCTCCCGGACCATACCGGCGCACGACGCCGACGGCGTCACCACCGCGTCATAGTCACCGAAAGTCCGGGCGAACCGAGCCACCAACGGCACCGCATCCGGGCGATAGCCCGTGTTGAAGTGCATCTGCCCACAACAGGTCTGCTCCTGCGGAAACTCCACCGTATGACCGAGCCGCTCCAACACCGTCACCACCGCCCGGCCCGTCTCCGGAAACATGGTGTCGTTGAAGCAGGTGATGAACAGGGCGATCCGCATCAGCCCACCTCCACCGGGACCGGGACGTCGGGCGGCAGCAGCCCGCGTTCTTTGAGATCCGTCCACAACGCTGCCGGGATCGGGAGCTGGAGCATAGCCGCGGCGTCCTCGACCTCCCCCGCGCTACGCGTACCGACCAGGACCGACGCAACAGCCGGATACCCGAACGGGAACCGCAGCGCGGCGGCGCGCAGCGGCACACCGTGGCTCTCACAGACCGCCTTGAGATCGAGCGCTCGTTGCACCAACTCGGCGGGCGCGGTGGCGTAGTCGAAGGTCGCACCGGGCTTCGGGTCGGCGAGCAGACCCGAGTTGAAGACACCGCCGATGACGACGCCGACGCCGCGTTCGTCGGCCAGCGGCAGGAGTTCGGCCAGGCCGCTGTGGTCGAGCAGGGTGTAACGCCCGGCCAGCAG
>NZ_BAAALF010000597.1:0-848 GCF_039528135.1 Kitasatospora nipponensis
GCCGCGTTGGAGGAGCGTGCGGTGGTGTTGGACGGGGTGGTGGGTCTGCGGGCGTTGGCGTCGGGGGTGGAGTCGGCGGGTGTGGTGCGGGGTTCGGTGGCCGGGGTGGGTGGGTTGGCGTTCCTGTTCGCCGGTCAGGGTAGTCAGCGGGTGGGTATGGGGCGTGAACTGGCGCGGGTGTTCCCGGTGTTCGGGGCGGCGTTCGATGCGGTGGCGGGTGAGTTGGGGTTGCCGTTGGGTGAGGTGATCGATTCGGGTGCCGGGTTGGATGGGACGGGGTGGGCGCAGCCGGCGTTGTTCGCGGTGGAGGTGGCGCTGTTCCGGCTGCTGGAGTCGTGGGGGGTGCGGCCGGACTTCGTGGTGGGTCATTCGATCGGTGAGGTGGCGGCGGCGCATGTGGGTGGGGTGCTGTCGTTGGCGGATGCGGCGAGGTTGGTGCGGGCGCGGGCGTCGTTGATGCAGGCGCTTCCCACTGGTGGGGCGATGGTGGCGTTGGAGGCGACGGAGGCGGAGGTGTTGGCGGTGTTGCCGGCGGCCGGTGTGGATGTCGCGGCGGTGAACGGTCCTTCCTCGGTGGTGGTTTCGGGGGAGGTGGAGCAGGTTCTGGCGGTGGCGGAGGTCTTCGCGGGGCGGGGGCGTCGTACGCGCAGGTTGCGGGTGAGTCATGCCTTCCATTCGGCGCGGATGGACGCGATGGTGGCGGAGTTCCGTGTGGTGGCGCGTTCGCTCTCGTACGGGGAGTTGGCGATTCCGGCGGTGTCGACGTTGACCGGCGCTGTGGTGGAGTCGGGGGAGTGGGCGGATCCGGAGTACTGGGTGCGTCAGGTCCGTGAGGGTGTCCGGTTCGC
>NZ_BAAALF010000598.1:0-848 GCF_039528135.1 Kitasatospora nipponensis
CGACTCGGTAGTTCGGGAGCGAAACGGCGGTCATCAGTCGGCCGCCATGCACGGTGCGCACGACCTCACGGCCCAGCCGAGGGGTGCCTCCCCGGTCGGGGTGTAGACGTGGCCCGCGTCGACCAGCTGGTGGTCGGTGCCGCAGCCAATGCAGCGGCGGCCGTGGAGCTGCTCGTCGGTGATTTCGACGGCCCGCTCGGCGCCGACGAGGGGGCGGAAGGCCACCACGGCGGAGGCGGGTTGTGCCTGATGGGTCGTCACCCCTTGATGGTCGGTCGCCGCTTGGGACGAACACACCGCGTTTCCGGGACGTTTGGGACGCTCTGCTGGTACACCTTGACTCGTCCTTGCAGCTCCAGGAGGTGCCCGCGTGAACGACGCTCTGCAACAGGCGATGGTCCGTGCCAACATGAGCGAGTCGCAGCTGGCGCGCGCCTGCGGAGTCGACCCGAAGACGGTCAGCCGGTGGCTCTCCAACCCCGCGCGCCCGCCCCACCCCCGGCACCGCGCTGCGGTCAGCCGGGCCCTCGGCGAGGAGGAGAGCGTGATCTGGCCCGCCGTGCAGCAGCTCGTGAAGTCCGGAGCGGACAGGGAGATGGTCCAGCTCTACCCGTACCGCGGGCTACACCAACTACTTCCTATGGCTGGAGCACGCGAACCTCGGCGACCTGCTGCGAAAGAAGGCTGCGGCCGGATGTCGGGTCCGATTCGTGCTCGGTGACCCGGCCAGCCCAGTCACGCGGCAGCGGGAGTTGGAGGAGGATGTCCCGCTCACGCTGTCCACCCGGATTGAGGTCACCCTGTCCGAGCTCGCCAAGCTCAAGGACACCACCATCGAGGCCCGCTAC
>NZ_BAAALF010000599.1:0-848 GCF_039528135.1 Kitasatospora nipponensis
ACCTGCCTGCCGCTGATCACGCTGGGGACGGCGATCAGCTACCGGGGCATGACGCCCACCAAGGGCGTGCAGTACGCCTTGGTGGGGCTGCAGCTCGCGGTGCTCGGCGTCTTCGCGGTGATGGCGATCGGCAAGGCGGTCGCCGGTGACGCGCCGGGCTCGCTGGACTTCTCCTGGAGCTGGCTCGACCCGTTCCAGGCCGACTCGTTCTCCGCCTTCGTGGCCGGCCTGTCGCTCTCGCTCTTCATGTACTGGGGCTGGGACGCCTGCCTGAGCGCCAACGAGGAGACCGGCGGCAGGGAGAAGACCCCGGGCCGGGCCGCCGTGCTGGCGATGGTCGTGCTGGTCGGCTCGTACCTGTTCACCGCCGTCGCCGTCCAGATGTACGCGGGCGTCGGCAGCACCGGCACCGGGCTGGGCAACAAGGAGACCTCCTCGAACGTCTTCGCCGCGCTGGCCGGTCCGGTGATGGGGCCGACGCTGGGCATCCTGCTGTTCGTCGCGGTGCTCGCCTCGGCGGCCGCCAGCCTGCAGACCACCTTCATCCCGGTCAGCCGGACGGTGCTGGCGATGAGCGTCTACGAGGCGCTGCCGCCGTCCTTCACCGAGGTCAACGAGAAGTACCGGACCCCGGGCCGGGCGATCGTCACGGCGGGCGTCGGGACCGGCGTCTTCTACACCGTGATGACCCTGGTCAGCGAGAACGTCCTCTCGGACACCATCGCCGCGCTGACCCTGATGATCTGCTTCTACTACTCACTCACCGGCTTCGCCTGCGCCTGGTACTACCGCCGGGACTTCGGCAGGTCGGTCCGGGACGCGCTGCTCAAGGTGGTCTTCCCGCTGCT
>NZ_BAAALF010000600.1:0-312 GCF_039528135.1 Kitasatospora nipponensis
GCCCCACACCCCCACCCCGCTCTCCCCGCTGCAGACCGCCTACGACAGCGCCGAGTTGAGCACCCCGGCGTTCGACCTCCGGTACGCCTCGGGCTTCTGGGACGCCGAGCGCAACGTGGCCGTCGCCCGGGTGCGGGCCGCTGACGGCAGCACCCGGCTGGTCCGCGCGTCGAGCGGTGACGCGGGCCACGCCGAGCAGCGGGTCATGGACCAGCTGGCCGCGGACGACAAGGTCCTCGCCCTCTTCACCGACCGGGCCCCCTGCCCGGACATGTGCGGCCCGATGCTGGCGACGGACGCGCGGGCCAAGGG
>NZ_BAAALF010000600.1:322-848 GCF_039528135.1 Kitasatospora nipponensis
TCCCCTCACCAAGGAGGGCAAGCTGCTGAACAAGGTGTGGGCAGAGGAGTTCGCTAGGATGGTCGCCGCCGCGAAGCAGCGTCGTGGGCTCTGACATGGAGGGAAGCTCATGACTGTTCCCGAGCGAGTGGGCCAGGACGAGGAGCAGGTACTCGTCGAACGGACCGAGGCGGTCGAGGCCGACCTCCGGTTCGTCGGCCTTCCCGTCGTCCGGGGCGGCGACAGCCGGGCCGGCAAGACGATCGGTTCGTCGACGTTCGTCGTCTACTACGACGCCAGCGCCGACAGCTCCGGCGGAGTGTTCGTCACCTGGGAGCCGAGCCGGGAGCTCAAGGACCTGATCGTCGCCCCCCCGCAGCTGGCTCCCCAGCGAGCCATCCCGCTCGGCAGCACGGCCCTGGAGGCCATGACCGTCGCCGTCGAGCAGGTGCTCACCGCCGCAGGCTGGGCAACCGAGCAGACCGACGTCGGCGTCCATGAGAGCTCGGTCAAGATCCTCGGCCCCGTGGCCCCGTAGAGACTGACC
>NZ_BAAALF010000601.1:0-847 GCF_039528135.1 Kitasatospora nipponensis
CTTGCGCTCCAGCGCCGCCCCATCCCGGCGTCTGCTTCCCCGCTCGGTCACTGTGTTCCCCCTTCGTCCCGCTGCGGCCTTTCGCCGCAACCCAGTTACGACAACGGATGGGGCCACTTCATTCCCGAGCGCGTCTGCGGTGCCTCAACTCCGGCAGTTCGCCATCAGCAGACGCCAGTTACCGGGAAACGACTACGTGCTTCGGCAGGCGCCATGCCAACGTACGGGTGTCGGGGAAACCGCAGGTCAACGAGTGGATCGACCTCCTGTGGCCGCCGTCACCGACTTCGCTTCCACGCCACCTGCACCGCCTTGACGCCCGAGTAACTGCCGCTCCCCGCTGCCGCCCTGAACTCGCCTGTCCCGGAGCTCCTGTGTCTCAGAATCTGACCGTCGGCCACCTTCTACGCCAGCTCCAGAGCCTCGACCCCAGCCGGCCGATCCGCCTCGCCATCAACCCCGACTGGCCTTTCGCTCACTACCTCGCCGTCGACCTCGTGGTCGAGCACGGTGTCGCCTTCATCGCCGACGACGGCCAAGAGGGCTACCTGCCGCCCGCCGTCCGTAACGCCCTGGCCTGGGGATGACCCCAGCAGCGTCCACCCCACCACGCCCGGAGCCCGCAATCACCCACACCCCAGCCGCCAACCTCACCGCGCTCGCCGATCTGGCCTCGCGGCCGATGCCAACCGGCACGCGCGGCGCCCTCGTCCAGCGCGTCACCGTCCGCCCCGACGACCCCTTGGACGTCCGCTGGCTGCCCACCAACTCCGCACCGTTGGACTTCGGCCAGATCCTGCTCAGCTGGGAGCCCGTTTCCCACAGCGGAATGGATGTCACCGCCCAC
>NZ_BAAALF010000602.1:0-847 GCF_039528135.1 Kitasatospora nipponensis
CTCGCTGCCACTGGGCAGCCTGACCGTCGAACTGCACGGCGACGAAGCCGATCTGACGGCCTTTCTGGCCGCCTGGGAGCGCGCGGAGGTGTTGGCCGCGTGAAGGTCGACTGGAACGTCTTCTGGCCCAAGCTGGCCGACGCCACCGGCCAGACCGTCTACATGGTGCTGGTCACCCTGCTGCTCTCCTCGGCCCTCGGACTGGTGCTCGGCCTGCTGCTGTACGCCACCCGGAAGGGCAACCTGCTGCAGAACCGGGCGGTCTTCTCCCTGCTCAACCTGCTGATCAACCTGGTCCGGCCGGTGCCGTTCATCATCGCGATCGTCGCTATGGCCCCGCTCACCCGCGCGGTCACCGGCTCGATGATCGGCACCGAGGCGGCGATCTTCCCGATGGTGGTGGTCGCCACCTTCGGGGTGGCCCGGATCGTCGAGAACAACCTGGTCGCGGTCGAGCCCGGAGTGATCGAGGCGGCCCGGGCGATGGGAGCGGGGCCGGTGCGGATCATCCTGACCGTGCTGGTGCCCGAGGCGCTCGGCCCGCTGATCCTCGGGCTGACCTTCATCCTGGTGGCACTGATCGACTTCTCGGCGGTGGCCGGCACGGTGGGCGGCGGCGGGGTGGGCAACCTGGCCATGACGTACGGCTACCTGCGCTTCGACACCTCGGTGATGGTGGTGACGGTGGCCGTGCTGATCGTGCTGGTGCAGATCGCCCAGCTGGCCGGGAACCTGCTGGCCCGCAAGGTCCTTCGGCGCTGACTACGGCCCGGGCGCGTCCAGTACGGCGGCGGCCACGTCGCCCGGCCGGTCCTCCATCAACAGGTGGCCGGACGGGACGGCGAGG
>NZ_BAAALF010000603.1:0-846 GCF_039528135.1 Kitasatospora nipponensis
CAAGATCGGAAACATGTACGACCAGCAGATCAACGTCCACTGCGGCTGACCGGCGACGGTACGCCTGGGCCACCCGAAAATAATCAAGAACATGAGGGATTCAATGCTCTTTGCCCGTAAGGCACTTGTCACTGCGTCGATAGCGATGTCAGCCGTTGTCGGCGCCCTCGCCACCGCCTCTCCGGCGAGCGCGTCGATCTCGCCCGGCTCGTACGGCGTCGAGGACTGTGACGCCCAGTGCGTGGTCCTCTACTTCAACACCGGCTACGGCGGCTCGCACACGGTGATTCACTCCGACACCCCCACCGGCGGCGAGGGCATCCGCGACCTGGCCGGTTACACCTTCCAGAGCGGCGGCGCCGGGCAGGGGCAGAGCCTGAAGAACAACGCGGCCTCGGCGAAGGCCCGGGTCTGGGGTATCGACGCCAGCGTGACGGTTTACTTCAACAGCGGCTACGCCGGCCCCTGCGACAAGTTCCACCACACCGAGTACCCGTCCGCCTGGCAGCTCTCGAACACGTACAACGAGAACGCCTCGGTGTACTTCCGGAACGTTCCGATCAACCAGGGCTGCGTCAACTTCGGTTGAGTTGAGTCGTGAATTCGTGGCGGGCGCGGTGGAGTGGAGTGGTGACTCGGTGGGGGCCGCGCCCCCCCGCGCCCGCCATATTCCTTGTGGAGAGGTGGATGACTGTGGGAAGACAGGGATTGCCGACCGGGGCACCGCGTCCTTCACGGTGGACGGCGTGGAGAGCTTCGCCAAGAAGGACTTCCCCGACGCCCGGGTGTACGGCCAGGGCGCCGACTCCCAGCTGCGACTGATCACCGGCCGCGGCGGGGTCTCCT
>NZ_BAAALF010000604.1:0-844 GCF_039528135.1 Kitasatospora nipponensis
GTACGAGGCGCCCTCGTACGCCTCGCCCAGACCGTGGATCGTCGCGGTCGGGTCCCGATGGGACTCCTCCACGTTTTCAGCGAACTCTCGTACGTGGGACGCGAATTCCCTGACCTTGTCCTCGTTCACCGTGGGCCAGTTGATCCCGATGAACGAGAGGAACGTGACCACCTCGTCGGGCAGCTCTATAGCCATGCGAAACCTCCCCCGTCGAACGCATGCGCAGGCGAACGTAGCCCGTAAGTGCGTTGGAGGAAGCGGACATTGCCCGAACTTGACCGACCCTGACCAAGGACCGGCCGGTCAGTTCTCTTCGGGCCACCGGCCTTCGAGGTACAGCTGGATGAGCGCCGCGTGGGAGAGCGGACTACGGGGATCGGTCACGTCGCCGTTGGTGGTGTAGTCGAGGAGGACCACGTCCGGGATGCCGCGAAGGCGTTCGACCAGGTCTGAGGCCCGGTGCTCCAGCATCCAGCGGTAGGTCGGCAGGTAGATGCGGCGCCGGGCGGTCTCGTACGGCAGCAGCTGCTGACTCTGCGGGCCGGCCCGGTGGCCCTGGACAGGGCCGTACCGGCGTACCGTCCGCTTCAGCCCCTTCATCGTGGTGACCTCCAGCTTTCCGAGATCGATGTCGGCGTGTTCGAAGACCTTGAGGGTCTGCCAGACGCCTTCCACCGACTGGCTGGTGACGCCGTCGAAGTACGGCACCGGCAGGCCACCGTGCGGATAGAACGGGCTCAGCCGCACCCAGGGCTCGGAGCCCTTCGAGGTCACGTCGATGATCTCGGCCCCTGGGAAGGCGGCAGCGAGCGCGGCCGCCGAGCGACGCCGTCCGGCGGTTCGG
>NZ_BAAALF010000605.1:0-236 GCF_039528135.1 Kitasatospora nipponensis
GACGTGCTGACCACCATCCCGTCCTCGCGGGGCGTCAGCTCGTTCAACGACGCGAAGAACAAGTACTGGTCCGAGGAGAACAAGTACAGCAGCGTCCAGGTGCCCAACACCAACACCGCGATCTCGGTCCTCTACGAGAGCTGGAACAAGCTCGAGACCCTGGTCCTGGTCAGCCCCGGCAAGTGAGCCGTCGACTGACTTGGTGAGTACGTGACTTCGGCCCCGCCGGGAGGGGT
>NZ_BAAALF010000605.1:286-844 GCF_039528135.1 Kitasatospora nipponensis
GAAGTACTCGCGGACTTGGATCTGCACATCCGAGCCAGCCTGGACATGCACGAAGAGCTCGGCGTGGTGCCGGAGCTTCCGGAGGTCCAGGCTCGGACCGACCGGGAAGAGAGTCAACTCGCGCAGCCAGGGGAAGGTCTTGATGTCGGTCAGCTGCTCGACATAGCCGAGCAACCACAGCTCTTTCACCTGCGGGAACGACATCCCGCTCGGGACGAGGGTCAGCTGGTCTGCGACGACGCACAGCCGAGTGATACCACCGACGACCTGCCAGATCCCTGGGTCCGGCTCCCAGCTGTAGCAGTGGAGGGTCCGGATCGAGGTGCCGACGATCACGCTCAGGTCGTGGCCTGTGCTGCCGATCTGAAGCTCCGTCAACTCCGGCCACGTGGTGATCGGCGTGAGATCGACGCCCTCCCCCGTAATGAGGACCCTTGGTGCCCGCCGCTCGGCGAGCGTCACGAGCTGGGCCGACGTTTCGGCCTGCAGCACCTCTTCTGCCGGGTCGATGTGATCGAGCACCGAGCTCACGAAGTCGGCGTGGTCGAAGTTCGACCA
>NZ_BAAALF010000606.1:0-843 GCF_039528135.1 Kitasatospora nipponensis
TGATCGTGGTCGCCAAGACCACCGCCGAGGGCGCCGCGCACGGCCTCAGCCTGCTGGTGGTCGAGCGCGGCACGGACGGCTTCGAGCGCGGCCGCAACCTGGACAAGATCGGCCAGAAGGCCCAGGACACCGCCGAGTTGTTCTTCCAGGACGTCCGGGTGCCGAAGGCCAACCTGCTCGGCGAGGAGAACCAGGGCTTCCTGTACCTGATGCGCAACCTGGCCCAGGAGCGGCTGGGCATCGCGGTCTCGGCGATCGCCGGGGCCGAGTACCTGGTCGAGTTGACCACCGAGTACGTCAAGCAGCGCACCGCGTTCGGGAAGCCGCTGGCCAAGCTCCAGCACATCCGGTTCGAGATCGCCGAAATGGCCACCGAGTGCGCGGTCACCCGGACCTTCGTGGACCGCTGCATCACCGAGCACAACCGCTACGCGCTCACCCCTGTCGACGCCTCGATGGCCAAGTGGTGGGCCACCGAGCTGCAGAAGCGCACCGCCGACCGCTGCCTGCAACTGCACGGCGGCTACGGCTACATGACGGAGTACCCGGTCGCCAAGGCGTTCACCGACGGCCGGATCCAGACCATCTACGGCGGCACCACCGAGATCATGAAAGAGATCATCGGCCGCTCCCTGCTGACCTGAGAGGCACTCACGTGACCACCGAAGCGTACGTCTACGACGCTATCCGCACCCCACGCGGCCGGGGCAAGGCCAACGGCAGTCTGCACGGCACCAAGCCGATCGACCTGGTGGTCGGTCTGATCCACGAACTCCAGGCCCGCAACCCTGGGTTGGACTCGGCCGCCATCGACGACATCGTGCTCGGCGTCGTCAGCCCGCT
>NZ_BAAALF010000607.1:0-840 GCF_039528135.1 Kitasatospora nipponensis
GTCGCTGATGAAGTGGTGCAGGCTCTGCTCGGCGGCGCCGTAGCCGGCCACCGCCGCCAGGGCGCGCATCGACTTGCGGCCGGGCACCGAGAGCAGCCCCGAGATGTACCACTCGCCCCTCGCCCGCTGGTCACGGCGCTTCAGCGAGGCCAGCATCCGGCGGGAGAACTCCGTCACGAAGTCATCCGCCACGTCTCCCCAGATGTGCTCAGGAACGTTCTTGTCGCTTAGACCTTCCACAGCCCCCGTCCCCTCTTCTGCGGTCGCGAACCTGGCGGGCTCCGAGCGCCGGTCGGCGACGATGAGCCAGTTGCGAGGTGCTGGTGATGGATACGATACAGAACCGACTGGTTGGTTTCATCTACTTCGTCATCTTGGCACGGTCGGGGTCGGATCACAACGCCCACGCGGCCTTGACCTGACGCAGCATACTAGATACCGCACAGTTGGTTTGTTACGATGCGATGCAACCACTTGAAAACAGTCGACCCGGGCCGCCTTCGGCCGGCCCGCCGCCGACCGACTCCCCGAGGGAGATCATCGATGCCCCGTCAGGAACGGGCGCAGCGCACCCGCCAACTGCTCATCGAGGCCGCCTCGGCCTCCTTCGACCAGGCGGGCTTCGCCATGACGGGGCTCAACGACGTCATCAGGCCCACCGGCATCTCCAAAGGCGCGCTGTACTTCCACTTCGGCTCCAAGGAGCAGCTGGCCGAGGCCGTGATGGCCGAGTCCAGAGCCGGACTGCGCGAGGCGATCCGCTCCGCCCGGCACTCCAGCGACTGCCCACTGCAGTACCTGATCGACCTGAGCCACGGCCTGGCCAGGAGACTGGCCGAG
>NZ_BAAALF010000608.1:0-839 GCF_039528135.1 Kitasatospora nipponensis
GTTGCAGGAGGAGAGCGCGGCGGTGAGCACCACGAAGTTGATGATCCCGGCCGCCGCCGGGATGCCCATCTTCTCGAACGCGGCCACGAACGGGCTGACGCCCGGGGAGAACTCCCGCCACGGCACCACGGCCAGGATGACCACCAGCGCGCCGATGTAGAACAGCGCGATCCGCCAGGGCAGCGTGTTGATCGCGCGCGGCAGGGTCTTCTGCGGGTTCTCGCTCTCCCCCGCCGTGACGCCGACCAGCTCGACGCCGAGGTAGGCGAACATGACGATCTGCAGGGTCATCACGGTGGAGCCGATGCCCTTGGGGAAGAAGCCGCCGTCCGACCAGAGGTTGCTCAGCGCGGCGGTGTCACCGGCGTCGCTGAAGCCGAGGGTGAGCACCCCGATGCCGATCAGGATCATGCCGATGATCGCGGTCACCTTGATCATCGAGAACCAGAACTCGATCTCGCCGAACAGCTTCACCGAGATCAGGTTGGCGCCGTACAGGATCACCAGGAAGACCAGTGCGGAGATCCACTGCGGGATGTCCGGCGCCCAGAACTTCACGTACACGGCGGCGGCGGTGGTCTCGGCCATGCCGGTGACCACCCAGAAAAGCCAGTACGTCCAGCCGGTCACGTAGCCCGCGAACGGGCCGAGGAACTCGCGGGCGTACTCGGCGAAGCTGCCGGAGACCGGGCGGTAGGTGAGGAGTTCGCCGAGCGCGCGCATGATGACGAAGATCACCACGCCGGCCACGGCGTAACTGAGGATCAGACTCGGTCCGGCCTTGGAGATCGCGGTGCCCGCGCCGAGGAACAGGCCGGTGCCGATCGCGCCGCCGATGG
>NZ_BAAALF010000609.1:0-838 GCF_039528135.1 Kitasatospora nipponensis
CCCTGCCCGCTCCCGACTACGCCGCCGGCGCGGCCGCAGGAAGCCGCGGACCGGCCAATGAGCGCGAGGAACTGCTCTGCGGGGCGTTCGCGGAGATTCTCGGGCTGCAAGGTGTCGGGGTCGAGGACGACTTCTTCGACCTGGGCGGCCACTCCCTGCTCGCCGTCCGGCTGATCAGCCGGATCCGCACCCTGCTGGGCGTCGAGGTTGACATCCGGGCGCTGTTCGAGGCGCCGACCGTGGCCGCACTGGCAGCCCGACTGTCGGAGGCCGGTCAGGCCCGGACCGCGCTGACGGCGGGGGAGCGTCCGGAGCGGGTGCCGCTGTCGTTCGCGCAGCGCCGGCTCTGGTTCATCGGGCAGTTGGAGGGCCCGAGCGCGACCTACAACAGCACGGTGGCCGTGCGGCTCACCGGCACGCTCGACCGCGCCGCGATGAGCGCTGCGCTGCGTGACGTGCTCGGGCGGCACGAGGCGCTGCGTACGGTGTTCCCCACGGCGGACGGTGAGCCCTATCAGCGGGTCGTGGACCTGGACGACCTGAACTGGAAGCCCACGGTCGCCGAACTCGCCGGGGTTGAGGTGCCCGGCGCCCTGGCCCGAGTGGCCGGATACGCCTTCGATCTCTCGACCGAGGTGCCGGTGAAGGCATGGCTCTTCGGCTCGGGGATCGGTGAGCACGTCCTGGTGCTGGTGATCCACCACATCGCGGGCGACGGCTGGTCCATGGGTCCGCTGTCCCGGGACATCTCGGAGGCGTACGCGGCCCGTTGCGAGGGTCGGTTGCCCGAGTGGGCTCCGCTGCCGGTGCAGTACGCGGACTACGCGTTGTGGCAGCG
>NZ_BAAALF010000610.1:0-838 GCF_039528135.1 Kitasatospora nipponensis
GCCGGCCCCGACCTCCGCGCGGATCACGCGGTCCAGTGCGCGCAGCGGCTCTTCCGCCGCCTGGCCGGCGGGCAGGACGGTCAGGCCCGACGGCGGCCGCAGGGCGTCCAGCCCCGTGCTGTTCGGATCGGTGGGCACGGCGTAGACCTGAAGGACCGTCAGGGGGTGCCCGGTCGGGCCGGGGGTGGGCTGCGTGGTGTTCATGGGTGTCTGCCTCTCGGAGTGCTCTGCTTTCGGGCACTCCGGGCGACGCCCCGCCCAACCCCTTTTCTCAGGCGGGGACCGGTTCGGTCCTGGGATACGGACTGAGCATGGTGTCGAAGTAGCCCTCCGGGGCTCCCTCCAGGAAGGTCGGCAGGTTTTCCAGGAAGGCACGCAGCGGGGGTGTCGCGTTGTGCCGGTCCAGGTCTTCCTGGGAGCGCCAGACCTCGTACAGGAAGAAGCGGCCGTCCTCGTGTTCGTGGAGGTGGTACTGCAGGTTTCCGGGCTCTTGCCGGGTGGGTTCCACGAAGGAGGAGAGGATGCGCCGGACCTCGTCCGCGCGCTCCGGCCTGGGGCGGAGGAAACCGTAGAGGGCGATGGGGTGATCCGTGTTCGTCATGGACCTCACGCTAAGATCTCACATCAATGTGAGATTCAAGAGCTTGTGAGGGGCGTCACATGAAGATCGGCGAGGTCGCCGCCACGACGGACACCTCGGTCCGGCTCCTGCGCTACTACGAGGAGCAGGGCCTCCTGCCGTCCTGCCGTCTCGACAGCGGCCACCGCCGCTATGACGACAGCGCCCCCGCCGCGGTCCGTCGCATTCGCGCACTGCTGGACGCCGGCCTCCCGACCC
>NZ_BAAALF010000611.1:0-836 GCF_039528135.1 Kitasatospora nipponensis
TACACCAACGCGACCGTACAGGCCGTGGCCGCCAGAACCGGCATGACCAAGGGCGCCCTCTACGGGCACTTCGGTACCAAGGAGCAGCTGGCCGACGAACTCCTCAGCCCGGGCGGCGTAGGCCGGGATGACCTCGCACAGGTGCTCCCGGTACGCGGCGCCCTCGGTCAGCAGACGGTCCATCAGCGGGACCAGGGTGTCCGGCCGGGCCACGGCCATCCGGACCACCCAGTGCCCCAGTCCGAGGTCGGCCATGATGCCCCGGGTCTTGTGGTCGTACTCGACGGCGGCGCACGGCACACCGGCGATCAGCCCGAATATCACCGAGTGGAAGCGGGTGCCGAGGATGAAGTCCGCGGCGCCGTACAGCGCGAAGATCTCGTGGTGGTCGATGGTCTCGTCGTCGACCACGTGCAGCCCGGGGGTGTCCAGCAGCGCGGCTATCCGGCGGTTGACGATCCGGTCGTCGTCCTCCTGGAAGGTGCAGGTCACCTGGGGGACGAGCACCACCTGGCAGCCCCGGCCGACCAGGTGCCGGACGGCCGCGGCCATCGCCGCCTCGTAGGCGGCCTGGGCCGCCCGGTCCAGGAACTGACGGGCCGTCACCAGGACCAGCTCGGCCTCCGGGGCGATCCCGAGCTCCTGCCGCCAGGGGCGTACGGAGTTGCCCTGGAAGGCGAAGGCGCTGTCCACACCGCGGATCAGGTTGGCACCCGGCACCCCGGCCTCGGTCAGTCGGGCGATGCTGATCTCCTCCCGGGCCACCACCCGGCGGCTGAAGGCCAGGACCCAGCGGCTGCTGATGCGCCGGGTGCTGGCCTTCAGCCGCCGAGTGG
>NZ_BAAALF010000612.1:0-578 GCF_039528135.1 Kitasatospora nipponensis
GCGGCCTCGCTGGCCAACGGCGGCACGCTGGACAACATCCAGCCCGGCATCGACTTCTTCGGCAAGCTGAAGGCGGCCGGCAACTTCAACCCGGTCGAGGTCACCCCGGCGACGATCCAGAAGGGTGAGACCCCGATCACGATCGACTGGTCCTACCTGAACGCCGGTTACACCGACAAGTTCGCCTCGCAGGGCATCGACTGGAAGGTGGCCATCCCCTCGGACGGCTCCTACGCCCAGTACTACAACCAGGCGATCAACAAGTGGGCCCCGCACCCGGCCGCCGCCCGCCTGTGGGAGGAGTACCTCTACAGCGCCGAGGGCCAGAACGGCTTCCTCAAGGGCTACGCCACCCCGGCCCTGTTCGACTCGCTGAAGACCGCCGGCACCCTGGACGCCACCGCCGTGGCCAAGCTGCCGACCGTCGACAAGCCCTTCACCACCTTCCCGACCCAGGCTCAGACCGACGCGGCCAAGAAGACCGTGACCGAGAACTGGGCCAAGGCGATCGGCGGCTGATCACCCCTATGAACGACACGGCTCCCACCCCGGTGCCGTCCTCGGCCGCCGCTGACTCC
>NZ_BAAALF010000612.1:587-835 GCF_039528135.1 Kitasatospora nipponensis
GCCGCCCCCCCGGGGCCGCAAGCACCGCCACCGTCCCCTCCCAGGCGACGGCCGCCCCCACGGCCGGCCGGGCCGCCCACCGCAGCACCGCCCGGCGTCCGCGCCGCCTGCGCGGCGGCGCCTGGCTCGCCACCGTCCCGCTGCTGCTCTTCTTCGCGGTCGGCTTCGGCCTGCCGGCCGTCGCGATCGCGATCGGCGCCTTCACCACCTCCACCGACGCCCCCGGCGGCGGTGGCACCTTCACCACC
>NZ_BAAALF010000613.1:0-835 GCF_039528135.1 Kitasatospora nipponensis
CGACGAGCATGGCGGTGAGGCTCTCCGGCCAGCAGTGATCGGGCAACTCAGGTACGTCATGGGCGTGTTGCGAGAGACCACCGATCCCAACTACCGGCGCAGCCTTCACGGCATCGCGGCTGAACTCGCACGCCTCACCGGCTGGACCTACTTCGACGCGCGCCAACACAGGACCGCTCAGAGCTACTTCACGGAGTCCCTCCGGCTGGCACGAGAGATCGACGACAACCCGTTCGTCGCCAACGTGCTCTCCTGTCTCAGCCTCCAGGCCACCTACCAGGACAGGGTCAACGACGCCCTCGCCCTGGCGCGGGCCGCACAGGACAGCGCACTTCTCGACGGCGGCACCCCGCGGTTGCTGGCCATGCTCTCGACCCGTGAAGCCTTCGCCCACGCCAGCGCCCAGGACAAGCAGGCAGCCCACCAGGCCATCAACGAGGCCCACCGCTACTTCGGGATGATCAGCCAATCGGATGACGATCCCGCCTGGGTCCAGTACTTCGACCAGACGAAGCTCACCGTGGACACCGGCATCGCCCTGGGGCAGCTCGGAGACGTGGTCGCGGCGGAACCCCTCATCACCGAGGCCCTGCGAATCGAGCCGACAACGAACCTGCGGGGCCGGGCGTTCCACACGTTCTGGCTGGCCCGAACCCAACTCCAGCTCCGGGAGGTGGAGTTGTCCTGCGCAACGGCAGGCAAGACCCTGGACCTCGCGGCGGCTGTGGACTCTCCGAGGGTCACCGCCCACCTCGGAGAGTTCCGACAGCTGCTCAAGCCATACGCTGATGCTCCGCTGGCGGCCGAACTGGCCAGCCGAATCGACGAATTGGCC
>NZ_BAAALF010000614.1:0-834 GCF_039528135.1 Kitasatospora nipponensis
AGAAGCATGTGGAGAAGCACCGATGACGGAGAACAACGACCTCGGAACGCCGACCGAGCAGCTGCACCGGGAAGCCCTGGCAGCCCGCGCCAACGCGATCTCGCCACACGACCTGCCCCCGGCCCAGCCGCCCTCCGGCCGCCTCCGCCGACTCCGGCCCGTCCGACTCGTCCTGGGCATCGCGATGTTCGGCCTGGCCGCCTCGGTAGCCGGCTACCTGACCTTCAACGGGACCCCGACCGCCATCCACCAGGACCCGGCGCCTGCTCCGCCGAGCGTGAGCGCGTCGCCGACCCCGACCGAGTCGCCCACCCCGTCGCCGTCACCGAGCACCTCGGCCGAGCCTTCCGGGAGTCCCAGCGCGAGCAGCAAGGCTGCGCCGACGCCGACCACCTTCCGCAACGTCACCTTCGGTCCCCCGGCGGGCTGGACGATGGAGAGGCCGGACCCGGCGTACGGCCAGGTGTGCCTGTTCGCCCCTGACGCGCCTGCCTCGGCACGTGCGAAGGCGGGCATCTGCGATCCCTACGGCGTCCTGATCAGCGTCTGGAACACCGCGACGGAGGTGGAGAACGCGATCTGGCCCTACGAGAGCAGCCTGGACGTGGACGGCGGCTGGGGCACCCAGCCGTACTGCCCCGTGTGGGACGGCCCGCACGGAATCGGGTCGGGCGACGACCTCAGGCTGGTGGGCAAGCCGGAGCGGTCGGTCGCCGCAGTAGGCGGCCACTACGCGCAGACCACCAAGTGGCTGGTGCAGTGCAACGCCAGGGAGCGCTTCACCACCCAGATTTGGTCCTTCCACAAGGAGCAGGTCCTGGTGTCGACGAGCGG
>NZ_BAAALF010000615.1:0-833 GCF_039528135.1 Kitasatospora nipponensis
TTCGGGATCGGCAAGCTCGCGCACCGACGGGTCATCCAGGATGCTGGCCATGAAGTTCAGCTTGTGTCCAAGGCGCTCATGAATGACCTCATCAATCGTCCCGCTGGCAACCAGCACGGTGATCCGCGTATGGGTGTCGGCAGTGAGACCGAGTCGGTGGATGCGGTCAAGACTCTGCAGGAAGCGGCCTGCCGCGAAGTCACGATCCACGTAGATCGCGTCGTGGCAGACGTGATGGAGGCTGATCCCCTCTCCCAGCGTCGCGGGGTTGGACAACAGCACCATGCAGTCAGGGTCCTGGCGGAACCTGCGAATCTGCTCGTCACGGTCTGCTGTTCCGCCGTGCACGATCGCGGGGTTGAACTTGGCAAGCGCCCCGCCGAGTGTCGTGAGGTTCCGGACAAACGTCGACCAAACCAGCGTCTTGCGCCCTTCTCGAGCATTCTCCGCAACCGTCCTGAGCACGGCCTCGTACTTCGGTGACGTCTCGTACTGCGGTAGGTCCCGCAGGAGTTCACTCAGCCGGCTGTCAATGGGCAGCCTGAGCGGCGGCACTTGGAAGGGCAGCGGCTCGAAACGGTCCAGCCCCTTGGCCAGCAGTGCCGGGCTCGTACTCGCCATCATGAGGTAGACGAGTACCTTTCCGAGCCGGGCGAGCTCCTCCTGCTCGGCGAGGTCTCCCCCCACCGCCTCGCCGCGGAGTGCCGAGTACAGCTTGCGGTGAGCCGCCGGAAGGTCGACGTAACGAGCCCGGATATCGACCGGCGGCAGGCCGAGCTCCTTCTTCGTTGTCCTGGTAAACAGCGGCCGGAGCACCTTGCTCGCGTGCACCA
>NZ_BAAALF010000616.1:0-832 GCF_039528135.1 Kitasatospora nipponensis
TCCCGGGCGGAGAACCTGGCAATACACACGGTGGGGAGCCTCTCGGTCTGTCGGGCGCCGGCCTTACCGGGCCCTGCTCGAACGGTCCCCAGGCTATCGCGAGAGGGGCGCCGTCCCGCTGGTCTGCGGGTCGGCGCCCCTCGGGCGGTGTCTGAGCGGGTGTCAGTCCTGCGGCAGGCGCGGGGCCGGGGCGACCGACAGGACGGTGCGGCGGGGGTTGGCGGTGACCATCGGCAGCGTGGTCGCGTACTCCCGCGGGCCCTGGGCGGCGCGCACGCCGGGCAGCTGGCCGAAGTCCTCGATCGAGGCCAGCGAGGTCCGACGCGGATTGGCGGTCGAGCCGCTCGTGGGCGTGGACGTGGTGGCCTGGTTCGCCGGCTGGGACATTGCGTCACACCTTCGGGTTCGGGGCCGCTCGCAGGAGTCGGCGACGGAGATTCTGGGCAGGCTCACGCCTGGGCACCGCGCACCAGGGTAGACGGTCCGGGAGCGGAGCATCCGGAGCTCTTTCCATAGCCATCCTGATCACGGCTACATAATTCGGCTGTGATTTTGCTCACAAATTGCCGGACAATGTCGTCATCTCGGGCATTTCGCACGAGCAGGCCATTGCGACAATCCCGATATCTCGGACATTCAGGAACGTCTACGACTCCAGGTGACCTAGGGTCCAGTTGGCATGTATCCGGCGAGTGTCCGAAAAGGGTGGTATTCCGGGTCCGTTACCGCACAGTCCGTGAGACGGTGCGCGCACTGGGTAGCCCAGGACACCGACAGGTAACGCCCCTTGTTGGACTTCTCCCGCTGTGCTGGAATGCGACGGAAAAACTCG
>NZ_BAAALF010000617.1:0-831 GCF_039528135.1 Kitasatospora nipponensis
GACATCCTGTCCGCCCTGCCCGACCTCGACGGCACCGGCTACGACCAAGACGCCGTGGACGACCTCCTCGACTCGATCGAGCTGCCGTCCCAGCTCGCCGCCGAGACGACCGAGCGGGAGGGCGACAAGACCGCCGACGAACACCTCCAGTGGGGCTTCGTCCAGTGGGACACGACCCGCGTGCAGATCACCAAGGAGGAGGTGGAGCGGCTGAACAACGTCCACGACGCCTTCTACACCGCGCGCGGCACCGACACCGGCTTCGCCCACTACCTCCTCGACCAGCACGACGCGCAGCGGGAGCTGGCCGATGCCTGAGTTCATCGAGTCCTACCCGATCGGGCAGCTCAAGCCCGCCCCGTACAACCCGCGCCGCCTCACAGAGGAGGCGTTCGACCGGCTCCAGCGGTCCCTGGCCCTGTTCGGCTGCGTGAAGCCCGTCATCGTCAACGGCAACCACATCCTCGTCGCAGGCCACCAGCGAACCAAGTCCCTGAAGGCCATCGGGCAGACCCACGCCCCGGCGATCCTCCTCGACGGCCACGTCTGCACGCAGGACGAAGTGCAGTTCAACCTGCTGCACAACTCCATCGAGACGGACGGCTCCAAGGTCCGGGTGCCGGCGTCCGGGCCGGACGGGCACGGCTGGGAGTGGATCGCCCCCGAGGACGTGACCGCGGTGTCCCGCTCCAATCCGGCGATCCAGGCGGAGATCCGCCGCCTGGTCACCCGGTACGGCACCTGGGGCTCAGTCGTCGCCGACCACGACGGCCGGGTCATCCTGAACAACGACTACGCGGTGGTCGTGAGCGACCTCAAGCTGCCGCTGCT
>NZ_BAAALF010000618.1:0-826 GCF_039528135.1 Kitasatospora nipponensis
GATCCTGCTCAGCTGGGAGCCCGTTTCCCACAGCGGAATGGATGTCACCGCCCACCTCGGCCTGGCCACCGCCGAGGTGCTCCTGGCCGCCTGGCCCGCGGCTCCCGATGACCGGTCGCGTCTGGTGCGCCCCACCCTCGCGGAGGTCACCGTCTTGTGCGCCGCCTTCAAAGTGGCCACCGCCGCGCTCGAGTACGCCAACCACCGCACGCGCTCCTGATCACCGAGACCACCGGGCCGCCCCCGTACCCCAGCCCGAAGTGACGAGGAGCGCCACCAAGCGAGCGGTGGTGCTCCTCGTCACTTGCGGCCTGAGGCGGTTGCTGCCGGGCGGGCGGGGGTTCGCGATCACGCCGGGACCGCGCTCATTCCCGGCTGCCGTATGCCTCGGCCGGTCCAACGACGTGCCCACTCACGACACTCTGCTGCTCCTGCGTTCGAGCAGCAGGACGTCGCGCCAGGCGCCGTGGTGGCGGCCGATGCGTTCGCGCGTGCCGATGATGCGGAAGCCGGCGCGCTGGTGGAGCGCGATACTGGCGGTGTTCTCGGGGAAGATGCCCGACTGGACGGTCCAGATCCCGGCCGCCTCAGTGGAGTTGATCAGGACGTCCAGGAGAGCACGGGCGATGCCTCGGCTGCGGGCGTCGGGGTGGACGTAGACGGAGTGCTCGACGACCCCGGCGTACGCGCACCGGTCGGAGACGGCCGAGGCCGCGATCCAGCCCAGCACCGTGCCGTGTGCACCAACGGCGACGAAGCGGTGGTCGGGCAGTTTCGCGGCGTGGAATGCCTGCCAAGTGGGGGCGGTGGTCTCGAAGGTGGCGTT
>NZ_BAAALF010000619.1:0-826 GCF_039528135.1 Kitasatospora nipponensis
ACCGCGCTGACCACCGCGAAGGCGGCCGCCGGCACGGCGCTGCTCAAGCTCTCCGACCAGTACTACGACCGGGAAGCCGACGGCAGCTACCCCAACCTGATGTTCGCCAACATGGCCGTCAACTGCCTCGACCTGCCGGCCGCCCAGACCCGACTCATCCGCAGCATCCCCTGAGGAGACCACCATGCGCCTCGTCAACACCCTCGGCAGCCTGGATCCGGTGGCGTTCACCGCAGCCCTGGATGCCTATGCGCGCGAACAGTTCCGTACCGGCCTCGCCGGCCAGGCCAGCACACCCCAGTGGGGCCAGGACGTGGCGTACGGCGAACTGTGGCTGATGGCCGTAGCCCGGCCGACCGCCGCCTCCACCGAGTGGGTCGTCTACGCGATCACCTCCCAGGAGGACATCCCCGGCTGGCCGGCCCGCACCGGCGAGTACACCGGCGGGATCCGCACCGCCACCGACATCGCCCAGCCGTTGGCCACCGCCGGGCACCAGGTCATCCTGCGCCATTACACGGACTTCAGCGTGGACCTCACTGCAGCCGACGTCACCCTCGCCTGAGTCCCACCCACCCCTGCCCCCGTGCCGCCTTGGCCGGGGGCTTTCCCATGTCCAAGGAGAGTCATGCAGTTCGTCAGCCGCGCCGATCGGGGCGCCCCGCAGCCGAAGGCGCCGTTCACCAGGATCGACGTCACCCGCGGCGTGAAGATCCATTACGAGGGCACCGCCGTCCCGGCCGACCTCGCCGGGCCGGACCAGCATCACCGGTGCGCCGGACGGGACAACGCGATCGAGGCCAGCCACATGGCTGACCGGAACGAG
>NZ_BAAALF010000620.1:0-826 GCF_039528135.1 Kitasatospora nipponensis
GCGGGCGGCGCCCCCGGCCTCGATCACCTGGTAGCCGCCCCAGGCGCCGCCGGTCCTCAGCTGTGTGGCGGTCCGGTAGCGGTACATGTTCCTCGGGTTGGTGAACAGCCAGAGGTCTCCGTCCTCGACTCTGAGCAGCGACGAGATGGTCCTCTGACCGAGCACGCCGAGACCGACCAGCTGAGTGGCCCGGCTCCAGTCCGGCTCCATCCCGGGTGTCCCGGCCGGCCTGGTCCCGAAGAACAGCGCGGCCCCGCCCCGGAACTCACCCAGGTCGAAATTCGGGTACGTGTACAGATACCCGTTCCCGGGGGACAGCACCTGCAGATCGCTCACCGGGTCGTGGTTCTGGTACCCCCGGCTCACGATCTCCGTACCCGCCCAGCTCGCCCCGGACGGCGAGAGCTGGGCCGCGATGACGGAGGACGGGGTGGTGTCGTTCCCACCCGTGCTGATCACCTGGAGGTTGCCCGCCTGGTCCGGCAGCAGGATGTCCGCGACGGCGTCGCCGTCCACGTCACCCGGAGCGCTCGCCGGGTTGGGATTCCACGGTGCATAGAAGCTGTAGCTCACCGGCTGGGCGACGTTGCCCGCGTCGTCCGTGGCCTGGACGGTGAGGGTGTTGGTGCCCCACTGCTTGGGCTTGAGCTGCACGGTGAGGGTGCCGTCCGGGCCAGCCGGGGTCTGGCAGGGCGAGCCGACGCTCAGGGTGCCGTTCAGGACGTACTGGTAGCAGGTGGCGCCGTCGGCCTTGAAGGTGAACCTGCCGAGCTGGCCCGCGTACTTCTGCGGGGTCTGGCCGCTGCCGGACTCCGGGAAGTCGGTG
>NZ_BAAALF010000621.1:0-818 GCF_039528135.1 Kitasatospora nipponensis
CACCCAGAACGGCAATCAACGCGGCGCCTACTACCTCCAGTACTCCAAGGCCTACAACGCCTGGGCCTTCGTCGCACCCGGCACTGACGACTACGGGACCGGCATCTACCACCACGCCAACGCCACCACCGCGCCCCAACTGAACACCTGGACCCACCTCGTCGGCGTCTACGACGCCACCAACCAGACCATCAGCCTCTACGTCAACGGCACACTCGTCAGCACCGCGAGCAACATCTCCACCTGGCCGGCCGGCGGTCCCCTCACCATCGGCAATGCCAAGGTCGAGAACCCCTTCCCCGGCAAAATCAGCGACGTCCAGACCTGGAACACCGCATTCCCCGCCGCAACCGTCGCTGCCCTCAAGGCAGGAACCCAGCCCACCCCGGTCCAGCTGAGCTGAACAGACCGACCACCCCACCACGCAACACCGGTGCCCCGTCGTCCCGTACGACGGGGCACCGCCCATTTCGGTCGCTGACACCCCCTCACCGACGAGTCCGTCTACCCGCCGACCCGAGCAAAACGGCTGGTCGGCCCGTGGCCCGGCCGCGTAGCGTGGAGCGCTGACCGAGAGCGAAGGATGAGGAAGATGACCGCGACCACCACCCTCTGGCGACCCACCGGCCCCGAGGAGTTGGCGCTGGTCGAGGCGTCCGGCTGGCGGGCCTGGCCGCCGCGGTTGCCGGATCAGCCGATCTTCTATCCGGTGATGAACGAGGACTACGCCGTCCGGATCGCCCGGGACTGGAACGTGCCCGCCTCCGGTGTCGGCTACGTGACCCGGTTCGAGGTGGAGACCGACTTCCTGGCGCGCT
>NZ_BAAALF010000622.1:0-818 GCF_039528135.1 Kitasatospora nipponensis
GCCACCGTGGCCCCCGCCGACCTCCCCGGTATCGCGTTCGCCGCCGCGGTGACCGGCTCGGCCAACCTGGTGGCCGGGGTGCTCTGCCGCGACACCGGGGAGCTCTACGAGTTCCTCACCGACCGGCTCGGCTCACTGCCCGCCATCCAGCGTGCCGAGCTCTCCCCAGTCACCCGCACCGTCAAGCGGGCCGGCCTGCTGACGGACGGGCACCGACTGGTGGATCCGGCACACTGATCCCGCAGGCATCTCCGTGCCCAGTGCCTTGGCGCCTCGTAGCCTGCGGTGGTGAGCATGAATGGTGAGTATCTGCGTGTGTCGCCCGCCGAGCTGGCCAGGGCAGTCGAGGACCCGGACTGGGCATTGGAATACGTCCAGGAGGTCATGGAGACGGACGGCACCAATGACGTCGCTCCCTCGGATGCCCGACAGCTGACGACCCACAAGGCGTGGCATGCCATCGCCTTCCTCCTCGAACGGGCGGCCGTTCCCGTCGACATCGTTCATGGCGAGCAGACGTTCACCAGTGAGGACTGGGGCTACGGGCCGGCCAAGTACCTGGACCCGGACCAGGTCAAGCTCGCTGCCGAGGCCCTGGCCCAGCTTCCCTTCGACGGCCTGATCCGGGATGTGGACTCCGGTCAACTGACAGCCGCGCAGGTCTACCCCCTCCACTGGGATGAGGCCGATGCACTCGAATGGGTGCGCGGGTGGTTCGACCCACTGGCTCCGTTCTTCGGGGCCGCAGCCCAGGTAGGCGGGGCCATGCTGCTCTGGCTCGACTGAGTTCCCTCCGCCCGGCAGCCCACCTCGGCAAG
>NZ_BAAALF010000623.1:0-817 GCF_039528135.1 Kitasatospora nipponensis
CTCGGTGGAGTCCAGCACGATCGGCAGCGTGGAGGCGGTCGCCAGACGCCCGGCGATCTCCTTCATGTCCGCCACACCGTCGCGCCCCACGTAGTCCACGCACAGGTCCAACAGGTGCGAGCCGTCCCGGATCTGCTCACGCGCGATCTCCACGCACGCCTGCCAGTCCCCCGCCAGCATCGACTCCCGGAACTTCTTCGACCCGTTCGCGTTCGTCCGCTCGCCGATCGCCAGGTACGAGGTGTCCTGCCGGAACGGCACCGACTGGTACAGCGATCCGGCCGCCGCGTCGGGGTGCGGGGTGCGCACCGCGAGCTCCCGGCCGCGCACCCGCTCGACCACGGCCCGCAGGTGCTCGGGCGTGGTGCCGCAGCAGCCGCCCACCAGCGACAGCCCGTACTCCCGGGTGAAGGTGTCGTGGGCGTCGGCCAGCTCGGCCGGGGCCAGCGGGTAGTGGGCGCCGTCCTTGCCCAGCACCGGCAGACCCGCGTTCGGCATGCAGGAGAGCCCGATCCGCGCGTTCTTGGCCAGGTAGCGCAGGTGCTCGCTCATCTCGGCCGGCCCGGTCGCGCAGTTCAGCCCGATGTAGTCGATCCCCAGCGGCTCCAGCGCGGTCAGCGCCGCACCGATCTCCGAGCCCAGCAGCATCGTGCCGGTCGTCTCCACCGTCACCTGGGCGAAGATCGGCAGGTCCAACCCGGCTGCGGCGAGGGCGAGTTTGCAGCCCAGGATCGCCGCCTTGGTCTGCAGCAGGTCCTGCGAGGTCTCCACCAGCAGCGCGTCCGCGCCGCCGGCGATCAGCCCGGCCGCGTTCAGC
>NZ_BAAALF010000624.1:0-817 GCF_039528135.1 Kitasatospora nipponensis
GGCCAGGCCGGCGCCGTAGGCGCCGGTGCCCTCCACCCCGACCAGCACCAGGTTGCCGAACGAGCGGAGCCAGGCCAGGAGTTCGCGGTAGCCGGCCGCGGTGGCCTCGAACTGCTCGGCGCCCAGCGGCCGTCCGGCCGAGTCGACGGCCGCCGCGGTGTGGGTGTCCTTGTGGGTGTCGACGCCGCCGGTGATCTCGCGGGTCCGCTGTGCGATGGTGGACATCGCCGTCCTCTCCATTGAACCGGTCAGGGCGGCAGCCACCGGTCCGGCGGGCGGACAGGACAGTGATGGGGCCTCTGGCCAGGCTCTTATGAAGTCACGCAGGCCGGGCCGGTGGATGCGCACGAACGCCTCCCGGGCGGGGCCGACAGATCACGTGAAGGACCCGTGGTCAGTCAGGCGGTGGGTCAGACCCCGCCGGGAGACGCTCATGAACATCATCACTGTCAGGCGGGCAAGGGGATCGAACACCTCTGGCATCTTTCGCGCGGCCTTGTGCTCTGAGGGTATGGGGCTGCCAACCGCCGGGTCGTGATCAGGCGTTGGCCATTCGATGTCTGGGTCCCATCAGAACGCGGAAGACCGGACGTCAATGGCCGGTATCGACTGGTGGCCGGTGCCCGAAGAAGTTGCCGACCGGTCAATCGAATCGGGACGAACTACGGCTGTACGCGAGGGATTCTCTTGGCGCCGCCTGCCGGGATCCAGCGCGAGGAACCCCATCGGGTGCAGGTGACCGAACTGCCGGCGAGGTGAACCGGGCTGGGGTGGGGCGACGGCACACCGGGGGCTCTGCAGCACCTGTACTGAGGGC
>NZ_BAAALF010000625.1:0-816 GCF_039528135.1 Kitasatospora nipponensis
CTTCCGCAAGGTCACCTTCCCGATCTCGCTGCCGGCTGTGGTGGCGGGCACGCTGCTCACCTTCATCCCGGCCTCGGGCGACTACATCAACGCCCAGCTGCTCGGCTCGCCGAGCAAGCAGATGATCGGCAACGCGATCCAGAAGCAGTTCCTGAACGTGCTCGACTACCCGACGGCCGCCGCGCTGAGCTTCATTCTGATGGCCCTGATCCTGGGCATGGTGACGGTCTACATGCGCAAGGCCGGGACGGAGGAGCTGGTCTGATGTCTCGTCTGCTCAAGTGGGTCCGCGCCCACCTCGTGGTGCTGGCCGGGCTGCTCGCGCTGGCCTACCTGGTGCTGCCCAACCTGGTGGTGCTGGCGTTCTCGTTCAACAAGCCCAGCGGCAAGTTCAACTACGAGTGGAACCAGTTCTCCACCGATGCCTGGACCGACCCGTGCGGCGTCGCCGACATGTGCGGCTCGCTCTCGCTCAGCCTGCAGATCGCGGTGCTGGCCACCGTCGGCGCCACCGTGCTCGGCACCATGGTCGCCTTCGCGCTGGCCCGCTACCGGTTCCGGGGACGGGGCGGGGCGACCGGCCTGATCTTCCTGCCGATGGCGATGCCCGAGGTGGTGATGGCCGCCTCGCTCGGCTCCCTGTTCCTCAACATGCGGATCCCGTTCGGCTTCACCACGATCCTGATCGCGCACATCATGTTCTGCCTGAGCTTCGTGGTGACGGCGGTCAAGGCCCGCGTGATGAGCATGGACCCGCGGCTGGAACAGGCCGCCCAGGACCTCTACGCCACCCCGGTGCAGACCTTCCTGAAGGTG
>NZ_BAAALF010000626.1:0-588 GCF_039528135.1 Kitasatospora nipponensis
CCCGCCTGGTCGGCGCTGACCGTGACGCCGTCCAGCGCGGTCCCAAATCGGAGGGTCTTCAGCTGAGGACTGGACGCCGCGGCCTGGGTCTTGACCACGAACACAGTGGTCAGACCGCCGAGCTTCGTGGCGGTGACCTTCAGGTCGACGTCCGGCAGGACGTTCGCGTACACCAGGCCGTCGCCGTCGGTGTCCACCGTCGGGGCGGGCAGTGGGAACGGGGCCGTCAGGGATAGCTTCTTGCCGTCCGCGCTGGCCATCGTCGCCAGCGGTCCGTCGCCGCCCTTGGACATCCTCAGACCCGAGGCGGAGGACTTCGGCGAGTACGTACCGTCCGTGTTCGCGGCGAGCGTCGCATCGAGCGCCACCCAGGCACTCCCGCGCCTCACGCGCTGCTGGTCGGGATGCGAGGTGAACGCCAGATGCCCGCCCGGGGTGGCCGCTGTCTCGGTGAACTCACTTGTCAGTGAGTCGATGACGACGTTCTGCCCGGTGGTCTTCGCCTTCGCGAGCGCCTGGTCCGCCTCCGCCGCCCGAGGCTGCTGCTTGGCACGCTCGGCGTCCCCCGCTGCCGTCTCCCTCCACCGC
>NZ_BAAALF010000626.1:598-816 GCF_039528135.1 Kitasatospora nipponensis
ACGACGGCATCGGGATCGAATCAGCGGCGAACGCGACAGGGGCAGTCAGGCTGAGGGCGACGGCGAAGGCCCCGCCGACCGCCATCAGGCGTTGAGCGGCTGGGCCGCGGCGGCGTCTGGTCACGGTGAGAAACTCCGATGCTGAGGAAACCGCAAGTGCGTTTGCACAGAGGTTGACAGCACGCTCACCCATATCAGTTGATCTTCACAATCTGAAA
>NZ_BAAALF010000627.1:0-814 GCF_039528135.1 Kitasatospora nipponensis
TGACGCCCTGGATGATGGCCCAGGCGCTGTCGTAGGAGTAGCCGCCGTAGGTCTCGTAGGCGTCCTTGTACGCGGCGGCCTTGTAGTCCGCGATGAACTTCGCGGCGGAGGGCAGCTGCTCGACCGGGAGGCCGACCGCGGTGGCGAGGTCGCCCTGGCTCTTCGGGTTGAGCTTGATGAAGTCACCGCTCTGGATGCCGTCGCCACCCATCAGCGGGATGTTGACGCCACCCTCCTTGAGCGGCAGGGAGAGCGGGCCGGCGGCCGGGTACTCGCCGCCGTAGTAGATCGCCTCGGCGCAGGAGGACTTGACCTTGGTGACGATCGCGTTGAAGTCGGGGTCGTCCGGGTTCACGTGCTCCTCGCCGACGATGGTGCCGCCGAGCTTGGTGAACTCGCCCTTGAAGGTACCGGCGAGGCCGGCGCCGTAGGTCTTCTGGTCGTCGATCAGGAAGACCTTCTTCTTCTTCGCCTCGTTCACCAGGTACTGGGCCGCGAACGGGCCCTGCACGGCGTCGGTGGTGGCGGTGCGGAAGTAGGTCTTGAACGGGCGGGCCTTCTTGCCGGTGGCCCACGCCTCGCCCTGGCTGAGCGCCACACCGGTGTTGGCCGGGGAGATCTGCACCAGGTTGGCGTCGTTGAAGATCTGCTGCATCGACTGGGCGACGCTGGAGTTGAGCGGGCCGACCACGCCGATGACGGTCTTGTCGGCGACCAGGTTGGTGGCGTTCTGCTGGCCGGGGGCCGGCTTGGCGGTGTCGTCCAGCGCCTTGATCTCGAACTTGACGCCCGGGACCTCGTTCTTGGCGTTGGC
>NZ_BAAALF010000628.1:0-811 GCF_039528135.1 Kitasatospora nipponensis
CACCGCGGCCGGCCCCGTGAAGCTTCTCGGCCCCGCCCCGCCCTCGGCCGACCGGGCGGTCCGACGCGATTCGCCCGTGGACGGGGAGCAGGCGCGGGCCGCGCTCGTCCAGGTCGACACGGACACGCAGAAGTACTACGACGCGCTGCGGGTCGGGGTGGCGGCGCACCTGTCGCCGGTCATCGTGGTCTACAACGACTACGCGGGCGGTCTCTTCACGCTCGTGCACGACGGGGAGCGGATCTCCGAGCACCCGGTCTCGGAAGTGTTCGAGCTGGCGAAGTCGGTCGCGCACGCGCCGCTGGGGATCTATTCGATCCTGGCTCCCTATCTGGACAACCGGGTCCCGAATCTGCCCAACCACGATCACCTGGACGCGCACGACCTGCGGACGGTCGCGTTCAAGGGGCCGCGGTCGACCGAGTGGATCACGCCGCTCAGGGCGTTCGGGGACACGCTCTCGGCTGCTTGCCGCGAGGTCGGGTCCGCGGATCTCGCCCCGGATCTGGAGGCGTCGTGCAGGGTGATCCTCGATGCGGCGCTCCGGTTCATCGACCGGAGCACGGCGGCGGGTTCGTTCGACATGAAGTCGTTCGAGGACTTCTCGGGCAGCGTGTACGAGGACATCGGCACCACCATGGACTGGGCGGCGAAGGTCCAGATCGAAGGCGTCAAGGACGTCATGACGCGGTGGCGGGCCAGGGTCGGGGAGAAGGACTGGGCGGACCTCTACATCGTCGTCATGTCGATCTGGACGACCGCCGCGCTCAACCAGAACAGCATCATCCTCAGGCAGTACCTGAACGCGGCC
>NZ_BAAALF010000629.1:0-810 GCF_039528135.1 Kitasatospora nipponensis
CTCCGGGTCTCCCGGAGGGGCTTTCTGCATTTCCGGACCCGGACGGACAACCCAGGAGCACCGCAAGAAAGCAGCTACGGCACCCGCCCGACCTCCGGCCGCGACCGGTACAGCTCCAGGGCGATGTCGACCAGCGAGACCCGCACCAGGCCGGCCACCTCCCCGAGCGGGAACCAGGCGGCCAGGTCGGTCGAACCGCCGACCTCGTTCCGCAGGCTGCCGCCCACCACCCGGGCCGCGTAGACGATCCGCAGGCCGTGGAAGTCCTTCGGTGATCCCTTCCGGGCGAAGGGCGGGTCGAGGAGCCGTTGGGAGTGGATGCCGAGCAGCCGCTCGGGCTCGACCTGGTAGCCGGTCTCCTCCCGCACCTCCCGGATCACCGCTTCGTACGGGTCCTCGCCGTGGTCGAGGCCCCCACCGGGGACGGTCCAGGCGTGGGTGCCGTCGGGTGCCGCCCAGCGGGCGAGCAGGACCTGTCCGTCCTGGACGCACACTCCGTACGCGGCCACCCGCTGGCGTCGTTCCAGCTCCGCTGTCATGTCAGGGCTTCCTTTCCGGCGACTGGCGCCCGAGCCCGCTGGGAGCCGACAGCCAATCACCGGACGGACCCGGTGGACCAGCCCTTTCCGGCTCCTGACGCCGCGTATGGTCGGCGTCATGGAGACGACGAACCCGAGTCAGGACGGTATCCGCAGCACCGAGACCCTCGGTCCGGACGATCTGGCGGCAGCCAGGGCGGTGCTCGCGGCGGCGAGTGCGGTGGACGGGCGGGAGGCGGTGTCCGAGGCGGGGCGGCTGCCGGTGGCGGCG
>NZ_BAAALF010000630.1:0-809 GCF_039528135.1 Kitasatospora nipponensis
CCATCCACCATGCCCCGAACCTAGAACCTTGCCCCGCGGGAACCTCAAACGCAGCGCCCGGGAAGAGGCAGACGCTCTCCAAGGCACTCTGGCGCCGGTGGAACAGATCTGACACCATCTCAGCCGAGATGAACAGGCAGTGGACGAATGGTTCATCTCAGCTGCACCGCTATAGCCGTTGAGCGCCGAGAAGATCTGAGGCCAGCCTTGAAGACCTTACGAAACCACATCCCGAATCTGATGACGCTCGTGTTGTTGCTACTTGGCCTGATGACCGCCGCGACGGCGCAGGCAGAGGCGGCCCCACAGCAGCTCACCGGCAGCGCGATCGTCTGCTCCAACTCCCCCATCCCGTCCGGATGGGTCATCACAAGCTCGTACCGCAGCACCGGTTGCGCCGGCACCGGCATCGCGTACTCCATCAGCGATTCGAGCGGGCAGACCAGTCTCGCCGTTTGTTCCATGTCCCCCATCCCGACCGGATGGGTCATCACCAGCTCGTACAGCAGCAGCGGCTGCGCCGGCACCGGCGTCGCCTACTCCATCAGTAAAATCACCAACCAGACCTATGCCAACGTGTGCTCCATGTCTCCGATCCCGTCAGGGTGGGTCGTCACGAGCTCCTACAGCACCAGCAGTTGTGCTGGCACAGGCGTCGCGTACTCCATCAGCAACGTCACCAACCAGACGTACGCCAACGTGTGCTCCATGTCTCCCATCCCGTCAGGGTGGGTCATCACGAGCTCCTACAGCACCAGCGGCTGCGCCGGCACCGGCGTCGCGTATTCCATCAGCAACGTCACCAACCA
>NZ_BAAALF010000631.1:0-809 GCF_039528135.1 Kitasatospora nipponensis
CGGCCGGCCCGCCCGGGCCGAAGCAGAGCACGGTCAGGGCCAGCACGGTGGGTGCCAACCAACGGACCCGGCGCACCAGTGCGGACCACCGAGCGGAGCTCGGCACGCTTGCTGCCTTCACACGTCATCTCCAGCCAGAGGGCCGAACCCGGCGCTCCCTCGATACCCTCGGCCAGCATGGAAATATGACTAATGCTCACTCTGTCACCGGGTTGGGTGCGTCCCTGCACTCCGTTGCCCGCCCCCGCACACCGCCGCCTGACCGCCGAGGCCGGGCGGCTCCGCCAGATCACCTTGTTGAGGGAGAGTCAGAGCGCTGCTCACCCAAACGGCATTCATGTACCGACCGGAGGTCAAGTCCTCCGCCTGCTTCACGGTGGCCTCGCTGGGGGTGGGCATCCGGGACGCGACGGGCAACAACCTGGACTTTCCCGGCGGTCTGACGAACCAGCAGATCTGCCCGAAGGGGCTGACCGTGAAGACCGGGGCGCGGTCGTTCGCGGCGGGGACGTACCGGATGTTCGGGTACTACCAGGACCAGGCCGGCGCCTGGTACAACCTCCCGGAGCAGGTGTTCACCGTCACGGGTTCCTCCAACGCCGACCCGTCTGCGCCGGTGGCCGGCAAGAAGCTGATCTGGCGGGAGGAGTTCGACGGCCCGATCTCCGCGGCCAAGTGGAACAAGGCGACCAGCAGCGCCTACCGCTACGGCAACTACAACCCGGATGACGACAAGCTCGACCGGATCGACCCCGACAAAGTCACGGTGACCGACGGCACGGCGGTGTTCAGTGGCACCCCCAGCAACT
>NZ_BAAALF010000632.1:0-807 GCF_039528135.1 Kitasatospora nipponensis
GGCCGCGCCCGCCAGCGGGGAGCGCAGCAGGGGCGTGCGGGTGGGCGGGGCGTGCGGCGGCTCGGGCGGGGTCGGCGCGGTGCGGGCCGGATCCGTGCGGCGCGGGCGGCTGCGCCCGGCCACCGCCGCCCGCAGCAGCACCTCCCGGTCGGCCGGGAGCAGCGCGAGGGCGGCGGCCAGCGCCTGGGCGGAGCGCCGCTGCGGTGCCCGGCTCCGTCCGGTCTCCAGCTCGCTGATGGCCCGCACGCTGACCCCCGAGCGGGCCGCCAGCTCACTCTGGGTGAGCCCGGCGGCCCTCCCCCGGGCCATCAGTTGGCGGCCGAACTCCGAGGCCGTCGGAGCCGGTTGCTGTCGCTGAGCATGCACGGTGGAAGGTCACCTCGCCTCTCGCTGACCCCCGTGGCGTGCTGCGGCGTGCCGCGGCGGCTCGATCTTCCCCGTCGACCCTGAACGTTCGGTAACGGAGAGGCTACGCGGATCATCGAAAGTGCATGCAACCCGGGGGCGCCGCGCGACGTGTGTGGAGTGCGGCCGACTGCGGCCGGCCCGAGCAGGGGAGGCGCTGATGGGAACGGAAGGCCGCGATGACGTGCGGTTCGGCGAGTTGCTGCGGCGACATCGCCGGGCGGCCGGCCTGACCCAGGAGTCGCTCGCCGAGGCCGCGGCGATGAGCGCGCGGGCCGTGCGCGACCTGGAGCGGGGCCGGGCGCGGGTGCCGCAGCGCCGGTCGGTGGCGGCGCTGGCGGGCTCGCTGGGGCTGGCCGGCGCGGCCCGCGAGCGGTTCGAGCGCGCGGCCACCGCCCAGCG
>NZ_BAAALF010000633.1:0-807 GCF_039528135.1 Kitasatospora nipponensis
GTCCTTGACGACGTCCCAGGGCAGGTAGGAGGTGGCTTCCTCGGTGGGTGTCCCGTCTCGGAAGTACCGCCGCTTGCGTGCCAGCACCTTGGCGCCAGGCTTGACCCCCAGCCGCTCAGCGATGTCCGGTGGAGCGTCCTCCGGCCCTACGAAGAGCACGTTCACCGATGGGATGCCGCCGGACTGCTCCGCCTCAGCCAGGTAGGCCGCCTTCCCGGCAAGCCGGTGGGCACGACGGACCCGGTCCGAGGACTTGCGCTGCACCGGAGGGCGAGAGCGGACGAAGGAGCCGCGGCCGTGGTGAGTCTCGATCAACTGCATCGTCCGCAGTTCGGCAATCGCCTTCCGCACCGTGCCGGATGCGACGCCGTACCTTGCCATCAGCTCGGTTTCACTGGGCACCGCTGCACCAGGTGCCAACGCTCCGGAGCGGATCTGCGCCGCAATGTCGTCCGCGATCTGCAGATACTTCGCCTTGGCCGTAGAGGCCGCTTCACCGCTCGCCATAGTCCTTCTGTTCTCCTATCCTCCTGTACATGAGTAGCAGCCGCCGAGAAGCCCCGTCAACGCCGCTCCACTCCGTGTCGGTGGCCGGCGTCGTGGTCCGTGAGGACGGCCGAGTCCTGGCTATCCGCCGGGCCGACAACGGAACCTGGGAGCCCCCGGGCGGCGTGCTCGAACTCGGCGAGACGGTCGAGGACGGCGTTCGCAGGGAGATCTACGAGGAGACCGGCATCAAGGTCACCGTGGACCGGCTGACCGGGGTCTACAAGAACATGACCCGTGGCATCGTCGCCCTGGTCTTCC
>NZ_BAAALF010000634.1:0-805 GCF_039528135.1 Kitasatospora nipponensis
CGCGCCGAATCCACGCGCTCACGCCGTCACCCGTTGCCGAAAGGCCCGGCTGAATTACCCTGACAAATATCTGCCCTCCAACGTAAAACGCGACCATTATCCACCCTTGCTGTGGATGTCCGGTCGACATCTCCCAGCCGGGCGGAATTAGGGCAGCATGCTGCGCCGAGTTCAACGCCGACCTGAGTGGCTTCCAGTCACTCGGAGGTGATCCAAAAATGGGGACCATGATCTTATCTTCATTGAAGATGAGATGGTCTAGTTGGTGGGATGTACTGCGGGTGATCGATAGAAGATCACGAAGGGCCCATCCGGCATCTTCTCCGTAGTACACGGGAGCAAGGACGTCACCTTGTGCTACCTGCATGGATAGCCCCAAGATCTCGCCAGGCGGCAGGTATGCCCCACCGCTTGCGCCGTTGCCGATGGCTTCGAGATCGTGCTCAGTAAATCTGGATTGCGTAGCAGTCACTTCAAGAGTGATGCGAGGCTTGGCGTAAGCATCACGTGGGATCAGATCATAGCCAACGCTCGCAAGTTGGCTGACCACTTCATATGTTCCGCCCATGTCGGATCTCCTGCATAGGAGGCCACTTAGACAAAAGCTACCACCGGCCAACGGGGCTGGCATGTCGACTCCCTCATTTGCAACTTTCGCAAATCCGCAGGGGCTGCATGAATACCCGAGAAAGGTGATCACATGGCAGGGACGGGCCCAGCTCCGAAGCCTGCGGGCGAGCGACGGCGACGCAATACCGACCCGGTCGCCGGCACCGTGCTGCCAGGCGACGGCTACACCGGGCAC
>NZ_BAAALF010000635.1:0-805 GCF_039528135.1 Kitasatospora nipponensis
GATGTCCTTGCCCTTGTCGTAGAGCAGATGCCCCATGTTGCCGAGCCCGTTGGTGATCTTCCCGGGCAGCTCGCGGACGAAGTCGACCATCCCGCCGATCTTGTCCGCGACGGCGTCCTTGGCCCGCCCGAAGGCGTCCCGGACCACCTCGTAGACCCGCCGGACGCCCTCGATCACGCTCTTGATCGTGTTGACGGCCGACCGGATCGCGCCGGTGATGCCGTTCCAGACCATCGAGACGAAGGACTTCACGGCGTTGAAGACCGCCATGATGACGGTCTTGTAGGCGTTGAAGTAGAACTTGATGACCGTCGAGATGACCTTGACGACCACCTCGATCGCCTTCTTGATGCCCTTCCACACCGTGCTGATGAAGTTCTTCACCACGTTGAAGACGGTCGTGATGATCGTCTTGTACAGGTTGAAGTAGAACTTGATGACGGTCGAGATGACCTTGACGACCGTCTCGATGACCTTCTTGATGCCGGGCCAGATCTTGGCGATCCACTGGGCCGCCCACTTCATCACGCTCACGGCGATCTTCATCGCCACGTCGATGACCTTCTGGACCACCGCGAAGACCTTCTCCATGACCTTCTGCATGGTCTTCGACTGCATGGCCATGTCGATGATCTTGGCGATCAGCGGGGCGAGGAGCGCGAGCAGCAGGCCGATGATGTTGGCCTTCATCGCGGTGTTCAGCCCCTTGACCCCGGTGGTCGCCGCACCGAGCCCGGACTTGAACTTGCCCATCAGACCGCCGGAGGACCCGGCCGTCTTCCCAGTCTTCGAAACGGCCTTCTCG
>NZ_BAAALF010000636.1:0-804 GCF_039528135.1 Kitasatospora nipponensis
GCTGCCGGACGTCCTTGAAACCGAACCTCGTCGCCTTGGAGAGCGCCTCGCGGTCGCGCGGGCCCAAGGTGTGCTCACAGAGCACATCGCACAACTCCTCGATCCGGTCCTGTTCCGCCAGCTCCGCCGCGTGCGTCAGCAGCTTCCGTGACTCCGGGGTCACCACCTCCGACACGTTGGGCAGCACCACCCGCGCGACCCGGTCCGCACGGTGTGCGAGCAAGCGGCAGGCCACCACCGCGCCGTAGCAGTACCCGAGCAGGTTGACCTGGTTCACGCCCAGGTGGTCCAGGGCGACGACCACGGCCTCGGCCTGAAGCTCATAGCCGGCCACGGTCTCGTCCCCCAGCGCCGAGGCACCGCCGAAACCGGGCAGGTCGAACGTGATGATCGTGGCGTCGGCAGGCAGGCGTGCCTCGATCAAGCGCCAGTCGTACATGTCCATCAGAGCCCCGCCGAGCAGGACGATGGGCCTGCCCACCGAAGCCCGCGAAACGGTGCGGACCCGGCAGGTGAAGTCGTACCCCGCCACCTTCAGGTGGTGCAGCTGCTCCCGCGTCCTTGGCCCGGGTAGCACCGCTGTGCTGTTCGTGCCTTCTGCGATGCTCACCCCGCCCCCAGGCCGAGCGGGCTCACGCCCAGCGGGGTCTCGGGTGGCAAGGGTCTTCTTCATAGTCTGGAAACGAGTTCTCCCAGGTTGGTGCACGGGCGGGCCACCAGACTCCGCAGCGCGTGATGAGGCCCTAGAGGCGTGTCGCGGTGCGGACGAGGTCGGGGACGGCTTGGGATCTGCTGTGTGGCGGC
>NZ_BAAALF010000637.1:0-803 GCF_039528135.1 Kitasatospora nipponensis
CCCGGCCTTGGAGCAGGCCAGCAGCAGGGCGATGGCGTGCCCCGAGGTGTCGGACTCCAGGATCACCCGGTCCCCGATGTCGAGGCCGAGGTCCAGCAGTGCGGCGGCGTACCGCTCGACCCGGTCGGCGAGCTCCCGATAGGTGGTGGTGACCAGCCCGCCGACTCGGTGGGATTCGACCAGGGCGGGTCGTTCGGGAGCGAATGCGACCGGGGCGAGCATGAATTCATGAATTCGCTCGGCAGGCCGCTGCGCGTAATTCTCGGCACTCAAGTTCACGTGAATCAGTCCCCTGTCGGCTAGAGCTATCCAGGGTTTTGGTACCACGGATGTGCCGCCCCTTGTACACCCGTAATCCCACTCTGGGGGCCCTAGGGGGCCTTAGGGGCTTGGGCGCGTGTTCGAGTTTCCGTAGTGTGCGTTTCTGTGGCTGCCCGTGGGCTGCCCGTGCGTGGCCTGCCGGCGAAGACGGATAAAGTGGAGCGTATCTCGATGAGCGAGTCTGGGAGTTTCGTTTCCGGTGACGGGCAGACGCCGGTGGACCGGTCCGAACTGGTCCGTCGACTGGAGGCGCTGCCGGTTTCCGAGCAGCGCCGCGTGCTGCTCGACCTGGTGAGTGAGCAGACCCGGGCGGTGCTCCGCAGAGTGCGCCCCGGCGTCGATCCGGTGGTCGAGGCCGACCGCCCGTTCAAGGAGCAGGGCCTCGACTCGCTCGGTCTGGTCGAGGTGCACGCCCGGCTGAACGCGGCCACCGGACTGGCCCTGCCGGTCACGGCGGGCTTCGACCACCCGACCCCCGCGCT
>NZ_BAAALF010000638.1:0-802 GCF_039528135.1 Kitasatospora nipponensis
GCCTCGTCCGGCTGCCGTTCGGGTTGCTTCCCTGCCGGCGATCAATAGCTTCGCCGCCCACCGGTACCCCTGGAAAGGGCCTACGGCTGTCGCCAACCGGACAGTCCGACTCCAGACAGCCAACCATGTCCATGCCACGTCCTTTCAGGCGTGGGGCGGCCGGAGTGATGTGGAGGCGCAGAGTTGCCCGGCATATGCCGCGAGCTGCAACGAAGGGCGCTTAACGGATCTTGAAGCGGTTCCGTCGCCCTGGAAGGATGCGCATGTCATCGCCACATTCCGGCGGTGGGACCACGACACCGGGGGGATCGTCATGTTGGAGGCACTGGGCCTGTCGGCCACGGGGGCTGTGGTCTACCGGGCCATGCTCGACCACCCCGGACACGGCGTGGATGAGATCGCCGCGCAGTGCGCCCTTTCTCCCACGCAGGTCCACGACCACCTCGACGAGCTCGCCGGCCTCATGCTGGTGCGCGCGTCCGCCGACCATCCCGGACGGATGCGCGCCATCGACCCCGAGGTCGGCCTCGCCGACATGCTCGCCCGCCAGGAAGCCGAACTCGCGGCCCGCCAGGCCCGCCTCGCCGCCCCCCGCGCCGCCGTCACCCGCATGGTCGCCGACCGCGCCGAACACCGCGCCACCCATGGCGAACACCTCCTGGGCATGGACGCGATCCACGCCCGCCTCGAACAGATGGGCCACTCCACCACCAGCGAGGCCCTCAGCAGCCAGCCCGGCAACCAGCGCCCGGAGGATCCCCCCGCCAGCCGCCCCGCGGACGCCAAGGTCCTGGCCCGTGGC
>NZ_BAAALF010000639.1:0-802 GCF_039528135.1 Kitasatospora nipponensis
GGCGGGCGGACGACGGCCAACCCCACATCACCCGCCCGCCCCCGACGGTGACCACCCCTGACACGCCGGTGTCCACAGGTGCCATATGCTGTCCCACAATGACGCTGGCCCCTGCGCGCGAAAGGCGCCATCCGCTGTGCAACTCTCCATTCTGACCTCGATCACCGGTCTCCTGGTGCTCGGGTACATCCTCGAGCTGCTCCGTAGGCAGCAGCTCCGGGAGAAGTACGCCGCGATCTGGCTCGCCATCGGTCTGCTGGTCGCGCCGCTCGGGTTCGTCCCCGACCTGCTGGACTCCACCGCCAGGCGGCTGGGTGTCGCGTCGGGCGCGAGCCTGGTGCTGTTCGCCGGCTTCGTGCAACGTCCTCGGCCAGCAGGGCAACTACCCCATGGCCGACCGCGCCGCGGACGCGTCCGCTGCCGACGCCACCGAGGCACAGGTGAACTCATGAGCGGTGACCGGCGGGTACTGATCATTCTTCCGGCCTGGAACGAGGAGGACGGCCTGCCGTCCGTCCTGCGGGAGATCCAGGAGCAGCTGCCGTACGTCGACACCCTGGTGGTGGACGGAGGCTCGGCGGACAGCACCGCCGCGGTGGCCGAGGCCGCCGGCTCGGCCGTCGCCCAGCTGCCGTTCAACCTCGGGGTCGGCGGCGCGATGCGCCCCGGCTACCGGTACGCCCAGCAGCACGGCTACGACGTGGCGATCCAGGTCGACGCGGACGGCCAGCACGACCCGGCGTACATCCCGGCGCTGCTGGAGCGGCTCGCCACCGGCGAGGCCGATCTGGTGATCGGCGCC
>NZ_BAAALF010000640.1:0-802 GCF_039528135.1 Kitasatospora nipponensis
CGGCTTCTTGAGCGTCTACCCGGGCGGTGCGCCCGTACCGGGGACGTCGAGCCTGAACTTTCTGGCCGGGCAGAGCGGTTCGAATCTCGTGACCGTCCCTGGTGGGGTCTACGGCAGGGTCACCGTCCGGAACGGCTCCGGTGGTCCGGTCGACGTGCTGGTCGATCAGGTCGGTTACTACCAGGAGGGCAGCGGCGACCGGTTCGGGGCGCTGGCGCCGAGCCGGGTGCTCGACACCCGCGCCGTGGGTGGGGCGGTCGTGCCGGACGGGACGGTGTCGTTCCAGGTGCGCGGGGCGGGTGGGGTGCCGGCCGACGCGAAGTCGGTGGTGCTCAACCTGACGGTGACCGAGCCGAGTTCGGGTGGGTTCCTGACGGCGTACGCGAGCGGAACCGAGCAGCCGGGGACGTCGAGCCTGAACTTCTCGGCCGGTCAGACCCTGGCCAACCAGGCGATCGTGCCGATCCGCACCGACGGCAAGGTGACGGTCCTCAACAAGGGCGGCAACACCCACGTGGTGGCCGACGTCTTCGGCTACTACGGGGCGGGCGGCGACTCGCTGTTCACCCCGACGGTGCCGACCCGCCTGGTGGACACCCGCAACGGTCCGGGCGCGATCGGTCCGGGCGCGTTCCTCAAGGTGGCGTCCGGTGCCCCGGCGGGCGCGACCGGGTCGGTGCTGAACGTGACGGCGGTGGCGCCGAGTTCGGGCGGCTACCTGACCGTCTGGGCCGACGGCGCACCCCGCCCGGGCACGTCGAACCTCAACTTCCTCGCCGGCCAGGTGGTCCCGAACCACGTG
>NZ_BAAALF010000641.1:0-801 GCF_039528135.1 Kitasatospora nipponensis
CGTCAGGCCGGCCGCCCCGGCGTACAGGACCTCGCCGCCGGCTGCTTCCTGGGCGCGCGCTTCGGAGGCCTGCCGCAGTCGCTCCTGGACGGTGTCCAGAGCCGAGTCCTGCAATCCGTTGCGACGGACCCGGCCCGAGTTGAACATGCTCACCGTGGCGACGCACGTGAACCGCTTGTCGGATTGTGCGGCCTTCAGCGTGTACCCGCCCCCGCCGCAGATACCCAGCGCTCCCAGCCGATCGACGTCCACGCCGGGGAAGCCGGCGATGAAGTCCGCCATGCCGTGCACGTCGTCGGTCCGGTGGTAGGGCTTGTCCACATTGCGGGGCTGCCCTTCGCTGGCGCCCTGGTAGGAGGCGTCCGCGGCGATCGTGATGTAGCCCAGTTCCGCAAGGCGCTGGGCGTACCGGCCGGCGACCTGCTCCTTGACGCCGCCGTTGGGGTGCGCCACCGTGATCGCGGGGTGCTTACCCGTTGGGTCGTAGTCCGCCGGGGTGTAGATGTTCGCGGCGATCTTCAGACCGTGGAGCGTGTACGTGACCGGGTGGATGTTCACCTTGCCCGGCTCATTCGACGTGATCGCGTACTCGTGGACGAGGCCGAAGGGGTTCTGCCGGTAGTCCAGCACCGGCCCCGCAGTCCCGGTGGTCTGGGTCGGGGCTGTTGCGTGCGCGTCGTTCATGCGGATCTCCTTTCGATGCGGTGCGCGCTCTGCGCGGTCCGCGGGTTTCTGACCGGCTGTTGGGTGATCAGCCCAGGCCCTTCTTGGCCAGGAACGCGGAGACCTGGTCGGCGATCT
>NZ_BAAALF010000642.1:0-479 GCF_039528135.1 Kitasatospora nipponensis
ATCCCGCCGTACCCGGGCCACGAGTACGACGTCTCCTTCCTCAAGCACGAGTTCTTCTTCGAACGGATCGTCACGTGAAGCTGCTGAGACCGGGTTCCCCTGCCTGGTGAGTGTGGCCGCGCCTGGTTCAGTGCGTCGTCTTGCGGATCTCGGGCCGCGTGACTCGGGCATGTTCGCCGCGCTGATGAAGGCGCTGAGCGCGGAGGCCGCCTGGCGCGGTCAGGCGGACTTGTCACTAGTCAGCGTGGATTCGACGGTGGCTCGCGCGCACCACCACGCGGCGGGGATGGTGGTCGATCCGAGGTGCTGGTGGCGCTGGAAGAGGCCATGGGAAAACAGTGACCAGCCAGCGCAGCGGTTTTGCAGGAGGATCGGACGTAGTCCAGTCCTCCGCGAGATGCTGGACGGTCGCGCGCCTACCTTGGCCACCCTGACCGGGCTGCGGCCTTCGCAGGCTCCGCCCCTCCTCCCCCCGCACC
>NZ_BAAALF010000642.1:489-800 GCF_039528135.1 Kitasatospora nipponensis
TTCTTGGGTCTCACGTTCGTGGCGTATGAGCGCACCGCCGTCAGTGAAGGGGGTGAGGCCGAAGACGCGCAGGCCGAGGGCGTCCAGACATGCTGACGCCTTCTCGGAGTGGAACCTGTCGTCCTCCTTGGTCTCCAGGCCCAGCGCGAGCCGGACGACCTCCTTCACTGGCCGCATCCGCGTCCCAATCAGCACTCCGTAGGCTGAGGTACGCAATCTTGTCGTTGCTCATCGGTTGGCCTCTCAGCCAGGTCGGTGCCCTGCGGCCGCCGTAAGGCCCCACCCCAGCCACTACCCATTGTGGACATCCC
>NZ_BAAALF010000643.1:0-800 GCF_039528135.1 Kitasatospora nipponensis
CCTACGCACGGATCACCTTGTACGAGGTCGGCGTCGCAGTTCCCCGAGCCCCTGGCGTGTGCCACCTGGCGAAACGTCAGACCTGGTAGCGGTCCGGCGCGAACGCGTCCAGGTTCGCCGCGACCCACGCGGAGGTGTGCCGCAGTCCCTCCGCCAGCGTCACCCGGGGCTGCCAGCCGGCCAGTTCGCGGACCCGGCTGTTGTCGGCCAGCAGCCGCTCCACCTCGCTGCCGCTGGGCCGCAGCCGCGACGGGTCGACCACCACCTCGGCGTCCCGCCCGGATGCGGCGATCAACTGCCCGGCCAGCTCGCCGATCGAGATCTCGCTGCCCGTCCCCAGGTTGAGCACCTGGCCGACCGCCCGGTCGGCCACCGCGACGGCCAGGAAGCCCTCGGCGGTGTCGGTGACGTACGTGAAGTCCCGGGTCGGGGTGACCGAGCCGAGCTTGATCTGCCGGGCGCCGGAGTGCAGTTGGGCCAGGATGGCGGGGATCACCGCGCGGGCCGACTGCCGGGGACCGTAGGTGTTGAACGGGCGGACCACCGAGACCGGCAGCTCGAAGGCGTGCCAGTAGGAGAGCGCCGTCATGTCGGCGCCGATCTTCGAGGCCGAGTACGGCGACTGCGGCTGGAGCGGGTGCTCCTCGGTGATCGGTGCGGTGATCGCGGTGCCGTAGACCTCGCTGGTGGAGGCGTGCACCAGGCGGGCGCCGTGCCGCAGGCAGGCTGCGGCGACGTTCTGGGTGCCGACCACGTTGGTCTGCACGTACGCCTCGGGCGACTGGTAGCTGTTCGGGGAG
>NZ_BAAALF010000644.1:0-799 GCF_039528135.1 Kitasatospora nipponensis
CTCTGGAACAGCTCGGCCATCGACTCGCGCCCTTGCTGGATGCCGTCGGCCAGTGCCGCCCGCAACTCGGGAACCCTGTCCACCTGCGCGAACACCTCGAAGCTGGCCAGCAGCAGCTGCCGGCGCGTGGTGTACTTCTCGACGATCTGAGCCCAGGCCGCCTCGAACCGCTCCAGCGGGTCGGCGCCGGGCCTCGGGTCCTCGACCGAGGTCGGCTGGTACTCCCCACCGGTGTCGTCCAGTGCCTCCAGGAGAGCGGCGTTGAGCAGCGCCTCCTTCGACCCGTAGTGGTAACCGATGGAGGCCAGGTTGGCCCCGGAAGCCGCGACGATGTCTCTGGTGGTCGTACGGCCGTAACCCTTTTCGATAAGGCACCGCTTGGCGCCCTCCAGCAGATCCTCACGATGTCCCATACGGAAACTGTACCGGACGAAAAAGGGATCATTAATACACTTGACCGACCTTTGACCAATAGCTGGTATTCAACCCCCGTCGAGGATCCGAAAGAGGGGGGTTGCACTCTCCTTTCCACTACGGAGAGTCACCTGACCCGGCAGGCCGAGGGCGCCGGGCGGAGTGTCGTTCGTGATCCGACCACCGTTCTGACGGACCATCAGAGATGGTGACGGCCGGTGCGGCCCGGCCGGGCCGGTGGCCGGGAGGAGAGCCGGATGAACGGGATCGGGGTACCGCTGCGCGCGGTACTGGTGGCACCCCTGGCGGCGGCGGGCCTGGCGGCGGGCCCGCCGACCGCGGTGGCGGCGGCGGAACCGGACGGTGGCCTGTTCGCCCCAGCGGT
>NZ_BAAALF010000645.1:0-799 GCF_039528135.1 Kitasatospora nipponensis
CGTCGTGGATGACAAAGGTCCGGGCGGTGGTCGCCGCCGCGCCGTGCTCGGTCACCGTCGCCACCGACCGGAAGTCGGCGGTGAGTTGGGACGGCGTGATGTGCGTACGGACGTAGCCGCGCTGGTTGGAGTAGAAGCGCAGATGCGGGTTGAGCGATCCGTTCGGGATCGTCGTGGTGGTGCTTCCGTTGCCGCCGCTGGTGATCGAGGTGCAGACGAGCTCGGAGCCGATGGTCGCCGACGGCGGACCGGCGTAGTCGGCCTTGTGGGCGTTGCCCCAGGACGCGTGCACGTCGCCGGTGAGGACGACCGGGTTGCGTACGGCCCGGTCGATGATGCCCTGCTGGATCCGCGCCCGGCTGGCCCGGTACCCGTCCCAGGCGTCCATGTTCATCGCACCGGAGGAGTTCACGTTCCGGGCGAAGAACACCTGCTGCCCGATCAGGTCCCAGGTACCCAGGCGGTGGCCGAGCCCGTCCAGCAGCCAGGAGTCCTGGGCCGCGCCGGGGATCGAACGGTTCGTCAGATCGGCGTCGGCGCAGACCTTCGTCCCGTCGCCGCAGGCCTGGTCGTCGCGGAACTGACGGGTGTCGAGCATGTGGAACGTGGCGAGCGTGCCCCAGCGGACCCGGCGGTAGAGCTGGATGCTGTTGCCGGCGGGCGTCGCGGCGGCCCGCAGCGGCATGTTCTCGAAGTAGGCCTGGTACGCGGCGGTGCGCCGCGCGGTCCACTGAGCGGCCGTCAGCACGGGGCTGCTGTCGGCGCGGACCATGTTGGCGTAGTTGTTCTCCACCTCGTG
>NZ_BAAALF010000646.1:0-790 GCF_039528135.1 Kitasatospora nipponensis
GCGACGGTGCCGGCGGGGTCGGGGACGGTGCAGGTCACGGTGACGTCGCCGGGCGGGACGAGCAACGGTGTGGCGTTCACGTATGTGCCGGCTCCCCATCTGACGAGTCTGGCGCCCGCTCAGGGGCCCACCGCGGGGGGCGCGTCGGTGACGCTGACGGGGACGGGCCTGAGCGAGGTGGTCACCGTCGCGTTCGGGGCCACGCCCGCGGCGTTCACGGTCCTGTCGGACACCACCGTGGTGGCGACGGCGCCAGCCGGGTCGGGCACCGTGCAGGTCACCGTCACCTCACCCGGCGGCACCAGCAACGGCCTGCCCTACACCTACCTGTCGGCTCCCGTGGTCACCACCGTGGCCCCCAACCAGGGACCCACTGCCGGCGGCACCACCGTCACGGTGACGGGCAGCGGGTTCACAGGGGCCACGGACGTGCGGTTCGGCAGCACGCCGGCCACCACCTTCACGGTGGTGTCCGGCACGCAGATCACCGCCGTCGCCCCACCCGGCGGTGCTGGCATGGTCCACCTCACCGTCACTACGGCGGGCGGCACCTCCTCCACGTTCTACTACTACCTGAACGCACCCGTGCTGACGAGCGTCGTGCCCACCCAGGGCCCCACCTCGGGCGGCATCACGCTCACCCTGACGGGCAGCGGTCTCAGCCAGGCCAGCGCGGTGCACTTCGGTGCGGCGGCCGCGACGTCGTTCACGGTGGTGTCGGACAACCAGGCGCTGGCGACGGTGCCGGCGGGGTCGGGGACGGTGCAGGTCACGGTGACGTCGCCGGGCG
>NZ_BAAALF010000647.1:0-790 GCF_039528135.1 Kitasatospora nipponensis
GCACGGTTGGGGCCGCCCCAGCCGTTGCGGGAGGTGTCGATCAGCATGCCGACGTTCGACGGGAAGCCGACCTCGACCGCCTTGGCGCGGAACGCGTGGGCGTAGGACAGCTCGTCGACGTAGCGGTTGCAGTCCACCCACTTGGAGGTGCCCCGGATCGACTGGCCGCCGACGGTGTCGTTGATGGTGAAGTACGGCTCCTTCAACGTCGAGTAGTTGGCGGTGTTCACGACGAAGCCGTGCACGTTCGCCGGGGTGGAGCCGGAGGCGTTGGCGGCCTGCAGGAGCAGGCTCGCGGTGGGGCCGAAGTTGGAGTCCCAGCCCAGCCAGCCGTGGTGCCCGGCGTCGATGTAGTTGTAGACGTTGGAGATCGCGCCCAGCTTGTTCAGCGCGTAGCCGACGCCGGCCACGTAGTTGCCGTTGGCCTTCATCACGTCACAGGTCGGCGTGGCGGTGGCGGTGCCGCCCGCGTTGGTGACCAGGTTCGGCAGCGAGTCGAGCTCGATCGTGGTGACGATCCGCAGGTTCGCGTAGGCCGGGTCGGCCAGGATCGCGGCGATCGGGTCGATGAACTCGGTCTTGTAGCGGCCGATCTCGGTCGGGCCGAGCTCGCCGTTGGAGGACAGCGCGGCGCAGTCGCGGCCGGGCAGGTCGTAGATGACCACCTGGAAGACGAACGGCTTGCCCGCGGCCGTGGCCTGGTTGACGGCGGAGTTCAGGTGCGCCCGCAGGCCCATCGAACTGCTCGAGCCGTTGATCGCGGCGATCCGGTCCAGCCAGACGTAGGTCG
>NZ_BAAALF010000648.1:0-788 GCF_039528135.1 Kitasatospora nipponensis
GATCGAGCCGGCGGACTCCTGGCTCGCCGGGGCGGCCGGCAGTCTCCACCGGGAGATCACCGAACTGAACGGTATGGAGATCACCCGCTGCGAGAGCCTACTGTCGCTCTACACCTCGCGAGCGGAGGCACTCGGTCTGGTCGAGGCTTTCGGGGACCGGGTCCGCTTCCCGCACAGCATCCTGCAGGCCTATTTCGGTTCCAGCTGCCTGCACTCCGTGGGGAGCGCCCTGGAGGAGGCGATCGGCGGGCAGGGGCCCGGGCGGGAGCTGCTGATCGCGCTGGTGCTGCGCGGCTGCAAGAAGTCCCCGCGCGCCACGGACGGAGTGGCACAGTTGTTGGTGGACGCCGCGCGGGGGCGGTCGGACGCCAAGGCCCTCGACATGTACGCCACGGCACTGGAGTACGACGTCCATGTGCAGAAGCCGATCCACCGGAGCATCGCGAAGGAGCTGCTGGAGCGGTGGCCGAAGATCACCTCAGGGGACCGGAGAACGCTCGACGAGGCCAAGCACCGGCTGGTCGCCCGCTTCGGCGAGGCGCTCCGCGAGATCAGCCGACGGCGCGACGAGCTGCAGCGCTCGCCCGTGGAGGGTTTCGACTACGGCGAGCCGGCGTATGCGGAGTTCCTCCAGATCGCCAAGTGGGAGCGGTCCTACTCGCTGAGACTGGGGATCGCCCAGGAGATCGGGGCGGGTGGCGACGCGGCGTTCAACGCGATCCGCAAGCTGTACCGGCGCGGCGACCCCGGTGAGGAGGGCGACGACCCGGTGTGGCAGTACGAGCAGG
>NZ_BAAALF010000649.1:0-786 GCF_039528135.1 Kitasatospora nipponensis
CGGCGGCCATGATCTGCGAGAGCTGGACGCGGTCGTCGTCGTCCTTGCCCGGGTAGGCGCCGGTCACCAGGAAGTCGTGCACCTGCGCGGTGGAGCCCACCGAGGCGGTCTCGGCGGCCAGCCGCAGCTCCAACTTGCCCGGGGCCTGGGCGATCGCCATGGCGCTGGTGCGGTCGTCGCGGTCACGGGCGGTGGCGAGGGTGGTGGCCAGGAAGGACTGGACGGCCGTGTCGTCGCCTTCGAGGGCGGTCTGGGCGGCGGCCTTGGTCCACGGCCCGCCGGCGTCGAGCAGCCGCAGGGCGGCCTGCCGGCCCTTCAGCACGGCCACCTTCGGGTCGACCCCGGCAGCCGTCGCGTCCTTGAGCAGCTGGTCGGTGTCCGCGGCCAACTGGTTGGCCTGGCCGGACTCCCAGGCGGCGGTCTTCGCCTTGAGGTCGGCCTCGCGGGAGGCCTCGTCGGCGGTGGCCATCTCGTTGGCCTGCTGTGCGTCGAGGCGCTCCTGGTCCGACTCGCGGGCGATGTCGGCGACCTTGTGGGCCTGCGTGGCGGAGGCAGCGGCCGAGTCGGCGGCCTGCCCCGCGGCGGTGGCGGCGGCCTGGGCGGTGTTGGCCCAGTTGGAGGCGTCGCCGGCGTGCCTGGCGGCCTCCTCGGCGGCGGCCGCGGCGGCGTCCGCGTGGGCGGCGGCGTCGTTGGCGGCGCGCTGGGCGTCACCGGCGGCGGCTGCGGCCTCGTTGGCGATCTTGACGGTGGCGTTCGCGGCGCGGGTGGCCTCGGCGGCGGCGCTCT
>NZ_BAAALF010000650.1:0-783 GCF_039528135.1 Kitasatospora nipponensis
CCGGCAGGCAGGCCGCCAGCGCCTCCGGGACGGTACCGAACCAGCAGTCGTCCTCCGGAAGCCGGTCGATCAGGCAGTCGGACGCCGTGGTCAGCCCCGCCGCCCGAGGCAGGCCCGAGCCATCGAGCGACTCAGGCACCGCGACGAAGTAGCCGCCCAGCAACATCCCACCGGGCACATCACCGTCGGGAGAAAGACTCTCGATCATGCCCGCACCGTACCTGACCTGCGATGTCGAACTCCGATGAGACGAATCCACGGCAGTCGAACTCCGATGTCCGCTCGTACACGTCACCGGGCAGCGGGCCGGAGCGCCCGTAGCCCACGTCGCTTCCCCGGATTTCCTTCATGCTCGGCTCGATGCCCTGGATCTCGTTCCACGGGCAGGGACCAGCGTCCCGGCGATCGGCGCCGCGACTCCCCAGTGCCCCACGAAGAGGACCAGCACCGCAGCGGCGAGTACGCCGTTGCCCGTCGAGACCAGTACCGCACGAAGGCGCCACTGGGCCGGCAAGCGGCACGGGGCCGGTCGTAGTCGGAGCCCATGCCGGACCCGAGGTCTCCACGGCCACAAGGTCAACTACACTCCGCACACCACTGCGGACATGACGTCAGCGGGGGCGGCGGGGGTACCCTGCCCCGGACCAAGACGAGGCGCAGCCCGGTGCTGGTGGTCAGCTTCGGCGGCGACCGGCTCGATCACAACGACAGGACCATCTGTGGCAACTGACTACGACGCTCCGCGCAAGACCGACGAGGACAGCTCGACCGACAGCATCGAGG
>NZ_BAAALF010000651.1:0-783 GCF_039528135.1 Kitasatospora nipponensis
CTCATGACGACGTCCGCGTCCGAACCTTCCAGGTAGGCGGCGGGGTCCAGCTCCTCGGGGAAGGCGAGCTGGGCGTTGCGCACGGCGATGGCACCGACGTCCGACGAACCGCCGTTGACGCCGGCGACCTGCACGTCGATGGAGCCCATCGGTGCCAAGGTCTTGACGGGGCTGCGGGTGTCGAGCAGCCGGGTCGGCGTGCGGGGAGTGAACTTGTTGGCGGACTGGGGGCTGTAGTAGCCGAAGATGTCGACGATGGCGTCGATTTCCTGGGTGGTGGACCACAGGTAGACGGTGCCGTCCGGGTTGACCGGGACGGTCACGAGGTTGGGGACTACCTGCCCGGCGTTGAAGTTGATCACCGAGCTGGTGGGGCGGCTGTTCTTGTCGGCCTGGACCGACAGGAACCCGTTGTTGTTGGGGTTGATCGCGGTGACGTTGAGGACGACCGCGGTGGTGCCCGCGGGCACCTTGACGGGACTGGTGCTGTTCGGGCCGAGCTTGAGTTCCTTCACACCGCCGCCCTGATTGGCCTCCCAGGTCCGCGGGCTGAGGGTCCGGGTGTCCAGCACACGGGTGGAGGAGAGCGGCGTGAACTTGGAAGTCGCGTACTGGACGCCGAGCTGGTGCAGCCACGGACCAAGGTCATCCGTACGGGTCTCGACCGCGCCGGTGCGAGTCTCCGTGCTGGTGTAGCAACCGCCCTGCCAGGAACGGCTGTTGAGTGCAGCCAGTTCGACCCGGCCGTTCTTCGTCCGGAACGCCGGGCCGCCGGCGTCACCC
>NZ_BAAALF010000652.1:0-780 GCF_039528135.1 Kitasatospora nipponensis
CTGACGGTTCGACCGGCTGACGACATGACAGTGGGGCCGCACCGACCGGTGCGGCCCCACTGTCGTACCGGTCAGCCCGCGTCGTAGTTGTCGGCCTTGAACGGGCGGCTGCCCTGCATCTCGGACCTGAGGATGCCGATCCGGCTGTTGAACCGGTCGACGTTGACGTCGTGCTCGGCCAGGGACTCCACCGTGGCGGCCATCACGGCGTGGACCACCGGGGTGGCGCTGAACAGCACGTCGTCCGACTTGAACCGGCTGGTCCAGGTGCGGTCGGCCCAGGCGCCGCGGAGCGAGAACGGCTCCGGCAGCGAGACCCCGCCGCCCAGCCAGCTGAGCAGGGTGGGGAACTTGTGGAACGGCGCGCGGAGGGCCTGCCGGACCACGTCGTCGTTGTTCACCAGCGGGAGGATGACGGTGCGCTCCTCCCAGAACTTGCCGGTCTTCGGGACCTTGAGCTCCTTGGGCTTCGGCTTGGCGCCGAACAGCCCGTGCAGCGGACCGAGCGCGTGGCCGGAGACCGAGACCCGCAGGGTGTTGTTCATCACGGTCACGCCGATCAGCACGGTGGACACCAACTGGCCCTTGTGGAGCACCAGTTGAGCGGACGTCCGGTGCCGGCTGTCGGTGCCCAGGGTCTGCCGGTTGGCGATCGCCTGGAGCGCGAAGTCACGCATCCGGTAGTTGTCCATGTCCGGCCCGGACGGCCGGCCGATCTCGTCCGCGCCCTCCGGGGTGTCCACCACCAGCCACTGCTGGACCGGGACGTGCGGGATCCCG
>NZ_BAAALF010000653.1:0-779 GCF_039528135.1 Kitasatospora nipponensis
CGGAGAGCTTTGCGAGCTTGTGCATGAGATCCATTTCCTCGGTGGTGGAGCCCCGCTTGGCCACCGCGCGCAAGACGGCCCGCCGAAGCCGGAGAGTGCGGATCTGCACCTCCAGAGCATCGGCGTGCGCGGCCGCGATCTCGGGAACCGAGACCTCGTGGTCCAGCACCTGCCGGATGACGGCAAGGTCGAGTCCCAGGTCGCGAAGGGTGCGTACCAGATCCAGCCGCGCGAGTGCGCTGACGTCGTAGAGCCGGTAGCCGGCCGGGCTGCGGTCCGTCGGCGGCACGATCCCCACGTCGGAATAGAACCGAATGGTCTTGACCGTCAGCCCGGTCCGCCGAGCCAGGTCACCGATCGAGAAGAGCGTGTCGCCGTCCATGTCCCCACCTTCGCGTCTCCCCTTGCTGGAGACTCAAGCCCCGTCGTTTGCAGTGTGACGAACCAGAGGAGGTACAACGCCGACCGGGTCGTGGAGCTGGTCAGTGGTGCGGTGGGGCGGCCGGGCGGGGGGTCAAGTCGGTGTCGAAGTCGCCGTCGGCGATCTGGTGTGCCAGACGGCCGAGTTGGTGGTGGTGGGAGCGTGCGTAGATGCGGAAGGCGGCGAACGCCTCGTCGACGCTCAGGTGCCAGCGTTCCGCGAGGAGGCCCTTGACCTGTTCCAGCACGATGCGGCTGTTCAGGGCGAACTGGAGCTGGCCTCGTTCCAGTTGGCTGTGGGCCAGGGTGCGTTGTTGCAGGACGGCGATGGTTGCCAGGTCTGCCAGGGCCTGGGCGGG
>NZ_BAAALF010000654.1:0-778 GCF_039528135.1 Kitasatospora nipponensis
GCGAGGCCGGCCAGGCCCGTTCCGGTGAGGCCGGCGACCCGCCGCGGGTCGGTCAGCGGGTGTAGCCGGCCAGGAAGAGGTCCACTCCCGAGGTGATCATCCGGGTCAACTCCGCGTCCTCCAGGATCGCCTCGGGACGGAAGGTGCGCACCAGCTGCGGGACACCGACCGTGGCGGCGACGAGTTGCTGCACGGCCAGCGCCGGATCCGGCACCCGCAGCACGCCGCGCCGGTCGAGCTCGGCGAAGGCCTCGATCAGCGGGCCGTTGTTCATGTCGTAGCTCACCCGGTACCAGAGCTGGCCGAGTTGGGGGAAGCGGTCGATCTCGCCGATCACCAGGCGGCGCAGCGACATGATGTCGGGGCGCAGCAGGATCCGGGTCCAGTCGAGGGTGAGCGTGATCAGGGCCGAACGCAGGTCGACGGCCTCCACGATGGTGGAGTTCCACGGTTCGAGGTCGGCGTAGGTGGTGGGCAGTATCCCGCCGATCACCGCGAGGAAGAGCCGTTCCTTGTTGCCGAAGTGCTTGTAGATGGTCGCCTTCGAGACGCCCGAACGGCTGGTGATCGCGTCCATCGAGGCCGCCGAGTAGCCCTCGCGCAGGAACTCCACGATGGCGGCGTCGATGATGGCCTGGCGCTTGCGCTGGGAGACGTCGACCGGGTTCGGGATGATCGGGATGCCGAACTCGTCGATCGGGCCTGCGCTGTCGGCGCCCATGGCGGTCTGCTCCTCGCGGGGGTCGAGTGAGGTGGTGCGGGGCGGCGGGCCGAGGGG
>NZ_BAAALF010000655.1:0-776 GCF_039528135.1 Kitasatospora nipponensis
CCGAGGTGAGCAAGGTGCCGGATGGTCACGTGCTCCGGCTGCGCAGCAACAACAACTCCAACGCCCAGTCGGGGACCAAGGTCGTGGACGTGACGGGCAGCTTCACCATCTCCGCCTGGGTCTACAACGAGGCGCCGGAGGGCCCGCGGACGGCGGTCAGCCAGGGCGACGGGGCCTCGTACTCCTTCGACCTCGGCCGGGACGTGGCCGCGGACGGCAAGAAGTCCTGGGTGTTCCGGGTGCAGACCGCGGACGGCGGCGCGGACGCCACGGTGGTCCAGGTCGCCTCCGAGAACCTGAACACGGTGGGGGAGTGGGCCCTGCTCACGGGGGTCTACGACCCGAGTGCCAAGTCCATCGCGCTGTACGTGAACGGCCAGCCGGCCGGGAAGAACTCCACCGCGCAGGTGTCGGGCATCTGGGCCGGTCCCGGCCCGCTGCAGCTCGGCCGGACCAGGCAGCACAAGCTGTGGACCGGTCACTGGGCCGGCGTGCTGGGGAGCATCAAGGTCTGGAACCAGGCACTGACGTCGGAGCAGGTCGCGACGCTCAAGACGAACGGCGTCAAGGAGAAGCCGGTGGCCTCCTGGCTGGTCGGCTGACGCCCGGTCGGATCTGACGATCCGTAACCTCGCAGCATACCCAGAACGGCACCCTTGTGATCATCACAAGATAGTCACGGGGGTGCCTGTGGTGCGTAGGCATCCGCTAAGGTCTGGAGTGAATAGGGCCGGTTCGAGCGCGCACCGCAAAGTGCGGCATGGACCGGCCTTCTG
>NZ_BAAALF010000656.1:0-772 GCF_039528135.1 Kitasatospora nipponensis
TACGCGGAGTCGTCCTGCAGGCCGAACTCGCCCTGCTCGACGGCGAGTCGGACCCCGGCCCGGAACACCGTGTTGTGCTGCAGCTGGTACGCCAGGTCGAAGGTGATGTCGATGACCCGCTGCAGGCCGTCCGGCCCGGGCGGCAGTGCCAGGTCGTCGGCCTGCGAGGTCATCACCGCGAGGGCCAGCGCCTCCTTCGACTTGAAGTGGAAGTACATGCCCCCCTGGGTCATCCCCGCCCGCTTCATGATCTTGCTGATGCTGGCGCCGCTGAAGCCGAACTCGTCGAACACCTCCGCCGCTGCCCGGAGGATGATCGCGCGGGTCTTCACAGCACGTTCCTGCTTGGGCTCTGCCATCAGACCGACCACCGAACTGTCTCGACAAACAAAACGAACAACCTCTATCTTATAGCTGCGGCTCTGCCGCGCACGGCACGGAACGAGCACACAATGTCAGATTCACACGACGTTCCATACGGGGGAAACGCGTGCCCATCTCTGTCGCTCACGCCAGCCTGCTCTTGCCGAAGCGGAAGCTCTCCACCGCAGTACCCAGAGAGTACGTACACAAATCCGCCCTGGCCGAAGTGCTTTTGACCGGCTGGCACCAACATACCGACGACACCTTCACCGTCACCGCCCAGTGGCCCCGGGCACACGGCTACTACCAGTCGGACCGCGGCCTGTTCGACCCGCTGCTGTTCGCCGAGACGGTCCGTCAGCTGTTCCCGCTGCTGTCCCACGTCGGCTACGACGTCCCGTTCGGTCAC
>NZ_BAAALF010000657.1:0-770 GCF_039528135.1 Kitasatospora nipponensis
GTTGTGCTGGGTGGGGCTGGGCTCAGTGGAGGCCGGCCTTGACGGAGCAGATGGGCCAGGCGCCGGGGCCCTGGGAGGCGAGGACCTTCTCGCCGATGGTGATCTGCTGGGCCTTGGTGGCCTGGTTGGCCTGGGCGGCGTAGGCGGTGCCGCCGTAGGCGGCCCAGGTGGACTGGGTGAACTGCAGTCCGCCGTAGAAGCCGTTGCCGCTGTTGATGCTCCAGTTGCCGGTGGCCTCGCACTGGGCGACCTTGTCCCAGGTGGTGGGGGCGGCGGCGGAGGAGGCGGTGGCCGTGACGAGGCCGGCGACCGGCAGGACGGCGAGGGTGCCGCCCAGGACGGCCATCCGCACCCGGTTGCGCTTGGGGGTGGTGGTGGCGGTCGTGCCGGTGGCGGTGTTCTCGTTACGGAAGATCAAGAGGGTGCCTTTCGACGGCGGTGCGGGCTGCGGGGCCGCACGGAACCAGGCCCCGGACAGGGGGGAGGGTTTTCGTGTGGTGTCCCGAGTGACGCTCGGTGCGCTGAGTTCGAAGGTAGGCAGTGCGGGGTGGGGTTTCAACGGTGGGGGGATCGTCGCAGGCCAGCGGTGGTTACCCGCGGAAACCCGCGTCACGAATCGGGACATCACCACCGAAAACACGGCCCGGGCGGCTCGTGGCCTGGTGTCCGGTGTGGTGCACACCACCCGGAAACGGCCGGAAACGGTCGACCACCCGCACCGCGAGCGTCACCCTGCGTCACAAACAGCCCCGCCCGTGGCCCGCACCACA
>NZ_BAAALF010000658.1:0-770 GCF_039528135.1 Kitasatospora nipponensis
GCCCCCGCATGGGGCGCCCCCCCCATTGCGGGTCGGCGGTCGTTGGTGGCTCGCCGGGGTCTGTGGTCGGTGACTATGGGCTACGGTGCGAACCTCCTGGAAGGCCGGTCCCAGCAGAGCGCTTGGCGTCGTCGCCGTCGGTGGCACAGGTGAATATGTGCTGGATGGGCTCAACCCGAGCCGCGATGGAAGGACTCCTGATGCATCCGAGTGTGGCCAGGCTTGTCGAGCTGATGCCGCCGCATCCCGATGCCGGCGATGCGCTCGACTGGGACGAGGCGACCCGGAGGTGGGGCACGGACTTCCCTACGGACTACCGCGACTTCGTGTCCCTCTACGGCGGCGGTTCCATCGGCTTCGGCTTCCACATAGGACTACCGTTGGCGGTCGCCACCGGAGTCCGAGGCCCGATGACGTTCGAGGGGCTGAACGAGTACGGATACGGCCTGCTGAACCTGGAACCGGATGAGGATCCCGAACTTCGCGGCCGGATCTCCTGGGCCACCGACTGCAGTGCCAACCACGCCTTCTGGAACACGTCTGATCCGGATCCAGACAGGTGGACCACCCTCGTACTGAGCGGGTACGGGGAGTGGACCGATCACGGCTGCGGCATGGTCGACTTCCTTGTCGGCCTCATGACCGAAGAGATCACCGGCATGGGAGGCTTCTCTCCCGAGCGGCCGATCTTCCTGAACTGGCGCGAAGAACGGCGCCTCAGGGAGGCAGGAATCGACCCCTGGCCTCACACCTGACCCTGCGAATTCGGG
>NZ_BAAALF010000659.1:0-228 GCF_039528135.1 Kitasatospora nipponensis
CCTGTTTTGGTGTCGCAGCACGGGCCGGTGGGGCGGGAGGGGCCGGAGTGTCGACTCCCTGTCGGATATGTCGCTTTCTGCCCGTTTCTCTGGCATCCTGCCCCCGGCCGTCCGCCTCGGCGCAGGTCAGCGGGGTGTGCGCGCCCCCGGAAGCCTGGGGATAACTGCCGTCAACCTGTGGATAACTGCCGTGCAGAGCCCCGCCTGCGCCGGTCATCCACAGGCCCG
>NZ_BAAALF010000659.1:238-768 GCF_039528135.1 Kitasatospora nipponensis
TGGATGCCCGGCATGTGCAGGCCGGGCCGTTGATCTGCGAAGGAATTGAGGTTTCAAACCTCGATTCCTCCTCTCGGGTGAGGGAATTCGCGCACTCGGACGGGTGATTTGGAAGAAGAAGGATGACTCTGGTCCGATTAGTCGGCTCTGGCGGAGAAGCGGATGATCTGACCGGCCCAGCCAGTGGATATGCCGGTTTGTCGACTCGTCCCCAAGCCTGTGGATAACTGTGGATAACTCGGCTGTCGCCCGCCTGTGGATGGACCGGGGGACTGTGGACGAAGCCGTCCGCCCCCCCCCCCGTGAAGCTATGGGCGTGTCGAAAAGTGGCATTTCCAGGCGCGAAATGATCGATTTAGATCATCTTCGGCCGGAGTGCCCTCAAGCCTCGCCGCGCCCGTCCAGTGCCCGGGAGAGCCAGTCCGCGGCCAGGCTGAAATCCTCGTCCGAGGTGCCGGGCCGCAGCGCGGTCGGCCGGCCCTGGTCCGCCCGCGGATAGGAGCCGAGGAACCGCACCTGCGGGCAGATCC
>NZ_BAAALF010000660.1:0-766 GCF_039528135.1 Kitasatospora nipponensis
GCTGACCGCCCACATCTCCTTGCCGGAGACCGCGAGCCTGACCTTGGCGACCGGCTCCTCGGCACGCATCACGGCGTACTCGGCCGGCGGCTGGAACGGGCACTTCCGCTCCATCGGGAACTGCGGCGGGTCTTGTCTGAGGGGTGAGGGGGTGTCAATTTCGGTCATTTCCGCTCCCGTTGTTCGGTCCCTGGGACCAGTCGAGCAGGTTTGCGAAAGGGAAGATATCGAGTCCGCAGGCCATCCCGACCCCCTAGTGGACCCCTCAGGATGGCGCCGGACGACCCCAGTCACCGGTACTGTCCCTGGACGAACCACCCCCCTCTTGGTACTGGCATGTCAGATCGTCTGCGGCTGAAAATCCCGGGACGGCGCACCGCGCGCTCTTGACGGATCGTCGGACAGCTGCAGGCGACCCGAGTAGTTCGGGAGACGAATCACGCACCCCCCGGGCGGCCTGCCGTATTCTGGGCGCATGGGGAAATCCACGGACGGGCGACCGGGTGTCGTCGCCGGGCTGGTGCGCTCCGCATTCCTGGTGAATTCCGTCTACGCCGAGTCGGGCCGCGTCCTCGGCCTGACGCCCCAACAGGGGCAGCTGCTCTGTGTCCTGATGGGGCAGCCGTACGGGATGACCGAACTCGGGACCGTCCTGGGCCTGGCCAAGTCCAGGCTGACCGGCCTGGTGGACCGCACCGCCCAGCGCGGCCTGGTCCGCCGCGAGCCGGACCCCGAGGATCGCCGGGCCATCCGGGTCGCGCTCACC
>NZ_BAAALF010000661.1:0-472 GCF_039528135.1 Kitasatospora nipponensis
GCCTGCCGGACGCGGCACTGGGACTGCCGTGGTCGGTCCAGTCGTTCCGCCACCCGCCATTGGGTGTGTCCTGTGCCAGGGAGATGATGTGATGGTCGGTCAGGCGGTGAGCGAAGACCTCCAGCCGCCCGTCGGCGTTGTTGCCGACCGCAATTCCCGAAGCCAACCGGCCGCCCGGGTCGGCCAGCCGCTGCGGGCCGCCCCAGTTGCCGCCCCCCCACCGCCAATGGGTCCACAGGGCGCCGGCCCGGACGACGAAGACCTGCGGACGGCCGTCCGCGTTCAGCCCGGCCCACGAGGTGCCCCGCGACCAGCGGTAGTACATCCGTGAGAACCATGAGGCGTTGAGGATCCCCGAGTGGTCGTGGCTGGCGTACTCGGAGAAGTACAGGCTCTTGTCCCCGGTCGTCGCCGGGTCCAGGTTCACCGAGCAGTCGCCGATGTTGTAGTTCCCGTAGGCCATCTCCATCAA
>NZ_BAAALF010000661.1:482-765 GCF_039528135.1 Kitasatospora nipponensis
TGGTCCGAGTGTTCGCCCGAGTAGCGGCTGTCGGGGTTCTCGTCCTGGAGCCGAAGGACGGTCGGTTGGTACGCCACCATCAACTGCCGCAGCACCTCGATGACGTCCTCGGCCGTGTAGGTCGACGGTCCGGACAACGGGCTGCCGTCCGGGACGACCGTGGTGTCGGTGCCGCCGGCCTGGACCTCGTCGAGCTGGGTGTCGTGCAGGTTGAGGAAGATCAGGTGCACCGGCCGTCCCTTGAGGACGAACCGTTCGACCTGCTTGCCCGCGAGCATCCACG
>NZ_BAAALF010000662.1:0-764 GCF_039528135.1 Kitasatospora nipponensis
GCCGCCTGGCTCGGCGGCGTGGTCACCACGGCCGGCTACGGCTACACCGCGCCGAACCTGGTCGGTGCCGCGCTCACCGGCTCGGCCCTGCTGCTGGCCGTGCTCTCCGCCGCCCTGGAGCGCCGGGCCGCCCCGGTCCGAGTGGGCGTCCCGGCCTAGGCCCCCAGGCTGAGCGGACACGCCCGTCACCGGCCTAATCGGCACGCCTCTCCGAGTGGCCTCCATTCAATGGTCAGATGACCACAGCATCCGCGCAAAGACGATTCCTCATGCGGTTCCAGGTCTGGCTGGTGGCATTCCTCGCTGCGCTCTCGGCCGTGCTCCCGGCCCCCGACGCAGGGGCGGTGGTGCCGATGCCGGTGACGATCAAGTCGATCGACCTCCACGACGGCATGGTGCTCAAGGACGGCTCGACCTACTACCTCTACGGCACCGAGTACGGCTGCGGCTTCCGTTGGCTGGACGCCCGGGCGCCCTGGTGCGGATTCGGGGTGTCCACCGCGCCCAGTCCCGACGGGCCGTGGTCGCCGCCGCGGCTGCTGTTCCCCCCGGACTCGACGGACCCCTACTCGGGTCTCAGCTGGCAGCAGGAGTGCGTGAGCGCAGGCTGCTTCAACCCGCGCATGGTCAAGCGCTCGGGCTGGGGAGCCGACGACGGCGTGTGGGTGCTGTGGTTCAACTCGCCGTCGGACTACAACCGCAATTGGGCCAACGCGTACAACGTCATGGGGGGCAACTCACCGGCAGGGCCGTGCGGGGCGAGC
>NZ_BAAALF010000663.1:0-762 GCF_039528135.1 Kitasatospora nipponensis
GATCGCGGTGCCCGGGTTGTCGACCACCAGTTCCTGGACGGCCGGGTCGAGGGCGTCTACGGTGCTCTGCACGTACTGACGCAGCGCCAGGTAGTAGTCGCGGGAGCTGTTCCCGGGGCCGCAGTCGCGGCTGACCACGTCGAAGAAGATGCGGTCGACGTGCAGCTTGCCGTCGACGGTCCTCAGGTAGTTGTCGACGGACGCCTTCACGCCGGCGAGGGGACGGGCGGCGTTGTCGGTGTGGACGTAGCCGAGCACCTTGGTCTTCGCCCCGGTGGCGGTGGTCCCGCCGCGCAGGGTGTCGGCCTGTGCCTGCCAGGCGGCGTTGAACGGGGTGTCCCCGTTCCCCGGGTTGAGCACCACCACGGATGCTGCGGGCGAGGCCGTCTGAAGCCCCGTGAGCATCGGGTCCCCGGGCCACACCTAGGGCCGAACGGCGATCTCCAGCCCCCTGCTGTCGGCTGCGGCGCCCGAGGCCCCGGACGTCAGGGTGAGCACCGAGCTGAACGCCAGGGCCAGCAGACCTTTGGTGTACGTACGCATGAAATCCCCCCACTGGTCAGCGATGATCATCATCGCTCGGACCGGATGGTATCCGTCCTTCCCGAGCGGAGCGGAAACATCTGACGACCCGCCAGGATCCACAGGGAGCCGCGCATCAGCCTTCGTCCAGCACCGCCCGGATCACGTGCCGGGCGTTGCGCGCCATCGCGGGGTTCGTCGTCCGGTAGTACGGCAACGCGATCACCGCCTGTGAGAGGG
>NZ_BAAALF010000664.1:0-760 GCF_039528135.1 Kitasatospora nipponensis
CACCGCGCCCACCAGCACCGCCTCGTTCGCGGCGTCCTCGTCGAAGACCAGCGCCTCCTTGCCTGCGAAGTGCTTGAAGAGGGTCGTGGTGGAGACGTCGGCGGCGTCCGCGATGTCCTTCACCCCGACCTTGTCGTACCCGCGCTCCAGGAAGAGCTGCAGGGCCGCATCGGGCAGCGCCTGGCGGGTGGCTGCCTTCTTCCGCTCACGGCGGCCCATCACTGTGTCGGTCATGACTGGATCGTACCTCCTAGGTGCCTCACTCAAAACATTGCCTCGTTGCACTTTTGAATCGAGTGTGCTGTTCTGGTGGGGCACGAGTGGCCGGACACCGCCACTCCCCACCTCATCGCGCTCCCCTCCCTTCCGCACACCTTCGGCGCCACCGAAAGGACGTCTGTCGTGTCTACGTCATCCCCGACCCCTCCGGTCGGCGCACCCCCCTCGGAGCCGGGCGCCACGCCGGGCAACATCCGCTGGACCCTGGTCGGCGTGATGCTCGGCATGCTGCTGGCCATGCTCGACAACACCATCGTCAGCACCTCGATGCTGACGATCGTCGGCGACCTCGGCGGCCTGGACCACATCTCCTGGGTGGTCACCGCGTACGCGCTCGCCACCGCCGTCTCCACGCCCGTCTGGGGCAAGTGTGGTGACCTGTACGGGCGCAAGCACGCCTACCTCACGGCGATCGCGGTCTTCCTGGTCGGTTCGGTCGCCTCCGGCGCCGCCCAGTCCATGTCGCAGCTGATCGCCTTCC
>NZ_BAAALF010000665.1:0-421 GCF_039528135.1 Kitasatospora nipponensis
AACCCGTCGGACTTCGGTGGCTTCGACGGCGGTGGCGGGGGTGACTTCGGAGGCGGAGGGGACTTCGGGGGCTTCTGAGGCAGGTGGTGTGAAGCCCCTTGCCCGCTGATCATCGGGGAGCTAACAGTACGATGATCAGCCAGCACAGCAGCAAGGGGCAGTTTCATGGGGGAGCAAGGCTTCCGGGTAGAACCGGGCGCACTCAGGGCGTACGCGGCACTGATCGACGCACAGGCGGAGCGGATCGCCGAGATCCAGTCCCGGCTGGCCTCGGTGCCGCTGAACTCGAACGACTTCGGCAAGCTGCCGGACGCGCAGAACCTCTTCGAGGCGTACCAGGAGCACGCCGAGGCGGAGCAGCAGAACTTCGCCGACCTGCGGGAGGTGCTCACGGGGAGCGCCGAGGGCCTCCAGCACTCGG
>NZ_BAAALF010000665.1:431-760 GCF_039528135.1 Kitasatospora nipponensis
AACAACTACGCGAGCCACGACGACGCGATCGCCTCGGTCTACGGGGGTGCCCGGTGATCGCCGGTACGGACGTCTCGTTCGGGGACGTGGGCGCGGGCTTCAAGTGGACCCGGGACTTCGTCAACGAGCCGCTCCTGCCGCTACCGAGCTTCAGCAACCCGGTGGCCGACGGGCTGGACGCGGGCCTGGACGACATCGTCCGGGAGGCCCTGGAGTTCACCGGGCTGATGAGCATGCTGGAGGAGGTCACCGGCGAGCTGGAGACCCTCACCAACGCCGCCGAGGAGTGGCAGGCCCAGGCCAAGGCCATGCAGGACATCGCGACCGAG
>NZ_BAAALF010000666.1:0-759 GCF_039528135.1 Kitasatospora nipponensis
ACCGGGGATCAGCTCCGGCTTCACCAGCCCGGGCACCAGCAGCGCCCACCAGCCGGCCACCCGCTCCAGCAGGTCGGCCCGGCCGCTCAGCACCTGTGAGGTGAGCTGGATACCGGTGAACGACGAGGTGATCGTCGGTGCGGCGACGTTGATGTCCACGCCCGGCAGCAGGTCGTCCTGGGCGGCCAGCAGCAAGTCCCGGACCAGGTTGATGTTCCCCTCCCAGGCTTCGATCTGCGGCTTGTCGAAGGCGCCGTGTTCGATGACCAGGCGTACGGTGGCCCGGATGATCGGGTCGTTCTGCAACGCGCGCGCGTACGCGACGGTCAGGTCGATCACGCTCTGGAAGCCGGGGCCCGAGAGGTCGAGCTCCTCCAGCCAGGGTGACTGCGCTTCGGTGACCGCGAGGGCCAGTTCCTCCTTCGAGGGGAAGTGGAAGAACACCGCGCCCTTGGTGGGACCCCGGGCGGTCAGGATCTCGCCCATCGTGGCCGCCGCGTATCCCCGCCTGGCGAAGACCTGAGCGGCAGCGTTCAGGATCTGCTGCCGGGTGTGCACTGCACGTGCCTGCTGAGCCATCGTTCTCCTGTTTTCTGGTGCGCACCCTCACACTACAAACCGACCGGATGGTACTCTATCGTTGCCTGGAGCGACGGCGCACCAGGGCTTGGCGCGGTGAGTGGCCGAGGAGGGCGGGACTACTTGTCTGGTCGAACCACGTGCTTCGCATGCGACTTGCTCGGGCGGCCCGTTCCAGGA
>NZ_BAAALF010000667.1:0-758 GCF_039528135.1 Kitasatospora nipponensis
GAGGTCTCCGAGTACTGCGGACTTGAAGCTGCTCGGCCGCCCGTCGGTGGTTCCGCAGCCGACGACACCGGTCGACCCGGCGCCGATCACCCAGCCGTAGGAGATTAGCCTCGATGTCATCGAGTGCTGCCCAGTTGGGGTACGTCGACTTCGGCAGCGAGCAGGTAGCGCACTCCTTCGACTGGTCGGCCGCGTCGCAGCGGGCGGTGACGACGAGGTACTGGTGGGAAAGCCTGCCGTTCTCCAGACCCCTGCCCCCCTGACCGAGCTCGGCATGCCAACGCACCTCGGCATTGGCATCAATCGGGCAGGTTGCGGGGCGCCGATAGGATCGGCGCTCTCATGGGGAGTGCGATGCGAACAGCAGCTCAGGATAGCCAGGGGCGGAAGTACGCTCTCACCTCGGACGAGGACGACGCCGACTTCTGGGGCTTTGCCCAGGAGGCTGATGGGTTGTTCACACCGCTGCCGGAGGACGAGGGAACGCGGCGAGTTCACCTCGCGGGTTGCTTCCCGCAGGGCGGTCTGCTGAAGAGCGTTGATCTTGTCGGCACTCGTGGCGCCATGGCGGGGAACGCCTGGTTCGAAATGCTCGGTGCCGACGGTGCCACTATGGGTTCCTACTTCGTTGGCGGGGTCACCGTCGTCGATGTTCAGCCCTCCGCGTACGGAGCCGGCCTTGTCGACCTCACGGTGACGCTGTCGTGCGAGAACCCGCTCCCAGGGGCGGGCGGCATATGGGGCCTGGTCCGTACGGG
>NZ_BAAALF010000668.1:0-754 GCF_039528135.1 Kitasatospora nipponensis
TTGGACTCAGCGGCCACGGTCTCTCCGTGGCAGGAGGGTTGTGCAGCGTCGGCACCGATGTGGTGGCGCCGTACCGAGAACGTAGCCCTCGGCACTGACAACCGGCCCCCAGCCCGGTGAAGGGCAGACGGGGGCACACCTACACCAGTGCAGACCGCACAGCCTACCCGCACCCGTACGGCCCAACAAAATTTTTGCGGCAAAACACCTACGGGTTGTGATCCGCCACTCAATCGCCGCAATCTGGACAGAACGGCTCTTCCACCCAGGAGGTGGGCTGCAATGGCACAGTCCGTCCGCCGTACTCCGCCGTTCACCCTCAACACCGACGGTCACCGGCATCCGCGGGAGAACACGCTGGTCGGCATCGCCGCCGTGCCGGCCCTGCTGGCCTTCACCACGGCGTTCTTCCACAACCTGCACCTGATCAGTTCCTGGTCCGGGCTCTTCGGCGTCCTGACCGCGCTCTGGGGCCAGTTCGTCTCGGTCACCACGGCGGAGCGGTTCGCGCTGATGGTGTCGCTGGTGATGGCCGCGGTCGGCTTCTACCTCGGGGTGGCCCACGGTGGCCTCTACGGGGGCGCGTGACCGGCCCCGCGCGCTGACTCGTCGAAGACGATCCCCGCGCCAGGCGTAACCTCCGGCGCCCCCGTCGCGTACTTCCTGTGCACAGCTTCGCGACGGGGGCGCCACCATGCCTTCCGGCGGCCCCGGGCAGCCGAGCCCGAAACGGACCATTCGGGCGGTAGGGGCA
>NZ_BAAALF010000669.1:0-753 GCF_039528135.1 Kitasatospora nipponensis
GTGCTGGTGTGGATGATCTCCGCTGCCACGATGACCTCTTCGTCATGATCAGCGAGAGCGTGTACCAACGGACGACCGACCCGCTCGGGGATGCCGAAAATCCCGGGACCCGCCGAAGCGGACCCGGAACGGGGTCGGGGCACTGCCGTCGGGCAACGCCCTCGATTGAGGGTTTTTGGGTGTCTCTGCGCTGTGCTTCCGGTCTGCCGAGGCGTCGTCCGGTCGGTACCGGATCATGAGCCTAGGTCGGACTCAGGCATCGCACCTATGCCTTCTTGTCCTTTTAACGCGCATGTCACTCGCCATTAGGGGCAGTTGACGACCCCTGAATTCGGAAGATCCGGGGCCCTGCACCGGCAACGGCGATCATGCACGCACACCCCCAGGAGTGAACACCAGACACGGAGGGGAGCTGGCGCCTCGAATCCGGAGTCGGCGTCTTCGACTTCCGGTTCTGCGCGCCCCAGGCCTGTCGCGACCTGGCGGTCTGAGTTCTGATCGGGGGTCACCCGATACCCGATTCTGACACACCTGAGACCCGATCCGGCAGGGCGGGATGGCAGGATCCCAGTTCCGGCCACCGACCAGGACCGTCCGCGCGCCACGTGAACGCGGTCCCTCCGGTCCGTCGCAGACCCGCGCTCGGCTCGGTGGTCCGGGCACCACCCTCTCCCACAGGAGGAGCTTCACCATGCAGCGAACCACCCTCATACCTCGTCAGATCGGCCGTTGCGGAGCGGCTGTGGCGGCGGG
>NZ_BAAALF010000670.1:0-751 GCF_039528135.1 Kitasatospora nipponensis
GCGGACGAGCTGCCGGTGCACACCGGGCTGGTGCTGGCCTCGGAGCGTGGTCGGGCGCTGGGCCGGGTCACCGGTGACGGGCGGGTCCGGCTGGTGCGCGGTGACCGTGAGGCGTTCGGGCTGCGCGGGCGCAGTGCCGAGCAGCGCGTGGCGCTGGACCTGTTGCTGGATCCGGAGGTGGGCATCGTCTCGATGGGCGGGCGGGCCGGTACCGGCAAGTCCGCGCTGGCGCTGTGCGCGGGGCTGGAGGCGGTGCTGGAGCGCGGGCAGCACCGCAAGGTGATGGTCTTCCGTCCGCTGTACGCGGTCGGCGGCCAGGAGCTGGGCTACCTGCCGGGTTCCGAGTCGGAGAAGATGAGCCCCTGGGCGCAGGCGGTCTTCGACACGCTCTCGGCGGTGACCACGCCCGCGGTGATCGAGGAGGTGATCTCCCGCGGGATGCTGGAGGTGCTGCCGCTCACCCACATCCGCGGGCGCTCGCTGCACGACGCCTTCGTGATCGTGGACGAGGCCCAGTCGCTGGAGCGCAACGTGCTGCTCACGGTGCTCTCGCGGATCGGCCAGGGCTCGCGGGTGGTGCTCACCCACGACGTGGCGCAGCGCGACAACCTGAGAGTGGGCCGCTACGACGGGGTGGTGGCGGTGGTGGAGAAGCTGAAGGGCCATCCGCTCTTCGCCCACATCACCCTCACCCGCTCCGAGCGCTCGCCGATCGCCGCCCTGGTGACCGAGATGCTGGAGGACATCCAGC
>NZ_BAAALF010000671.1:0-751 GCF_039528135.1 Kitasatospora nipponensis
TCTGGCCGCGCAGCTGCCGCACCCGGTCGGGGTCGGCGCTGACCAACTCCTCGCCGTCCAGCCAGACTTCACCGCTGATCCGGGGTGCGCCGCGCTTGGTGCCGGTGCGGTGCAGACCCATGATGGAGAGCGAGGTGACGGACTTGCCCGAGCCGGACTCCCCGACGATGCCGAGCGTCTCGCCCTTCACCAGGGAGAAGTTGAGGCCGTCGACGGACTTGACCAGCCCGTCGTCGGTGGGGAAGTGCACCCGCAGGTCGCGGACGGTGAGGAAGCCCTCGGGAGCCTCGCCGCGCTGACCGGGGACGATGGTGGTGTTCTTGCTCATGTCAGCCTCACCCGGGGGTCGACCACGGCGTACAACACGTCAACCACGAGGTTCGCCAGGATGATGAAGAAGCCGGCGAACAGGGTCACGCCCATGATCACCGGAAGGTCGCTGGAGTTGATCGCGTAGACCGCCTCGTAGCCCAGACCACGGAAGTTGAAGGTCGACTCGGTGAGCACCGCGCCACCGATCAGACCGCCGAGGTCCATCCCGAACACGGTGAGGATCGGGGTCAGCGTGGAGCGCATCGCGTGCTTGCCGATCACCTTCCGCTCGCTCAGGCCCTTGGCCCGCGCGGTCCGGATGTAGTCCTCGCCGAGCACGTCCAGCAGCGTGGCCCGGGTGAGCCGGGCGTACGTCGCGGCGTACAGGAAGGCCAGGGTGATCCAGGGCAGCAGCAGGTTCTGCGCCCAACCGACGGGG
>NZ_BAAALF010000672.1:0-751 GCF_039528135.1 Kitasatospora nipponensis
CTGATGGTCGAGGCCGCTCAACTCTCCCATGTCCTGGCCGAGTTCCTCCGCCAGGAAGGGCACTGGGTGGCGGCTGCGGAGATGCACCACGCCTCGTCCGCCCACTGGCGGACCGTCGGGAACCGCCGCGCCGAGGGCCGCAGCCGGATCGACCTGAGCGTCAGCTACTCGAACACCTCCCGCAACTCCCTGGCCGGAGAGGCAGGCGAGCGGGCACTCGCGCTGACCCGGGCGGCGAGAGACCCGGAGGGCGAGGCCGAGGCCCTCACCCAACTGGCCCGACTGCACCTGCGCACCGGCGAGTACGAGACCGCACTGGATCTGCAGCGGAAGGCCCTGACCCTGCCGATCAACCGAGCCAACCGGATCAGGTACTCCAACGGGCACGGCATCATCCTGCTCCATCTCTCCGAGCCGGCGGAGGCGCTCGTCGCGTTCTTCGAAGCGCTCTCCGAAGCACGGCGCAGCGGCGATATCCGGAAAGAGGGACAGGCCCTCAACAACATCGGCAACGTCTATCTGGAAATGGGCGACCAGCAGTCGGCCCGGCGGACCTTCGAGGAGTCGCTCACCCTGAGCAGAATCTCCGGCACCGATTCCGATCGCGCCATGATCCGCATCAATCTGGCCGAAACCCTGCCCCTCCCTGAAGAGCTCCTTACCGCCGTCCGACTGTGTCAGGCCGGCCTGGAGACCTTCCGGCAGCTCGACGACCGCCAACACGTCGTCAAAACACTGAACATCCTCGGTG
>NZ_BAAALF010000673.1:0-748 GCF_039528135.1 Kitasatospora nipponensis
CAGAACCGGATCGACCTCACCGTGCTCGTGGTGGACGACGGTGGCCCCGCCACCGCCGCGATCACCGCCGAGCTGGCGAGCGAAGGCACGCCGTACACGGTGGTGAAGCTCTCGGACGCGAACCGTCCGACCATCACCGCCGCGTTCCTCAGCGACACCCTGAACGGCGCGCCGCGCGCCAAGTTCCAGGGCGTCGTGCTGCCGAACGACAACCCGTTCGGCACGGGCTCCGCCGAGATGACGGCCCTCGCGAGCTTCGAGGCGACCTTCGGCATCCGCCAGATCGACGCGTACACCTACGCGCGCCCCGACGTCGGCCTGAACTGGGCGACCAACCCGGGCTACATCGGCACCCTGGACGGCACCCAGGGAGCGGTCACCACCGCCGGCACCGCGGGCTCGTTCAACTACCTCAAGGGCAACGTCCCCTTCGAGGACAACGACCCCTCGGTCAGCGAGAGCTACGGCTACCTCGCCACGCCGCTCACCACCCTGCCCACCGGCGCCTCGTTCACCCCCCTGGTGGACGCGCCGATCCCGGGCAGCACCGCGCGCGGCTCGCTGGTCGGCGAGTACGCGCACGACAACCGCAAGGAACTGGTCGTCACCTTCGTCTACAACCAGTACCAGCAGCAGTACCGGCTACTGGCCCGCGGGTTCGTCGACTGGCTGACCCAGGGCGTGCACCTCGGCTACGACCGGAACTACTTCGCCGTCCACAGCGACGACCTGTTCCTGTCCGACGACC
>NZ_BAAALF010000674.1:0-747 GCF_039528135.1 Kitasatospora nipponensis
GCAGTCTGGGGCGCCACCGAAGGAGCCTTCGTCGCCGTCACACAGATCCACGGTGAGGCGTGGAACGTCAGCGTGCAGGACACCGTCAGCTCCACCTGCGCGGGGCTGTTCGGCCTGTTCCTGTTCAGCGGCATCGCGGCCTGCTCCATCCGCCCGGCGCGAACCCGGCGCTGATCTGCTCGCCCCGGTGGACTACTTGGCGGTGCGCAGATCGGGCGGCGGCGGTAGGTGACGCCACCACAGCTTCACCCGGCCGGGCTTGATCGTGCGCGTCCCCCGCCCGCCCTGGAAAATGTCGACACGCCACAGCATCAGCAGGGCCAGACCGCGCTTCGCCTCCGTCGGTGCCGTGTTCCACCATGTGACCAGTTCCTCGACGCTGCCGGTGACCGGCGTCGACGCAGCGCACTCCAGGCGGCGAATTGCCCGGTTGAGGGCCTTCGTCTCCCGTGCGGCCTCGGCCTTGGCGATCCCGGCGCTCTTAGCGGTGATCTCCCGGTGCAGCACCATCGTCCCGAGGGAGTCGACGGTCTCGCGGACCTCCGCCAGCCGGGCCCGGTGCTCCTCCAGCTCCCGCTGCGCCTCGGCGCGTGCGGCCTCCAGGGCCTCCTGGGTGCCGGGCAGCATCAGGCGGGCGACGATGTGCTCGCCGAGATGGTCTTCGAGGAGTCCGGCGGAGATGCGGACCTTGCCGCACTCCCCCGGCCGGTCGGCGCGGGGCCCGTCCGGACAGCAGTAGCCGGGGTG
>NZ_BAAALF010000675.1:0-746 GCF_039528135.1 Kitasatospora nipponensis
GGGTACCGATGGTGGAACTGACCAACCGCCCGCTCCTGGTTGACCACCCCCCACCCGAGCACCAGACGGTGATGCCGCTGCAGCGGGCGATCAACAAGCTGGTCATCGACATGCTGGTGGCAGCCGAGGCCGGCGCGTTCCCGGCCCGCTGGGGCACTGGCATCGACCTGCCCAAGGACCCGCTGACGGGCCAGGAGATCGACAACCCGGATATGTGGAAGCTGTCGGTGTCCAAGATGCTGCGCGCCAGCAGCCCGCAGGCTAAGTTCGGCAACTTCCAGGCCGCCGACCTGCGGAACTTCGTCACCGGCATCGAGATGCTGGTCGAGCATGTCGCCGCCCAGTCCCGCACACCGCCCGGCTACATGACCGGCAAGCTGGTCAACGTCAATGCCGAGGCCATGCAGGAGTCCGAGGTCGGGCTGATCGCCAAGACGCGGGACAAGACGACGTTCCTGTCCGACGCCTGGGAGGAGATGGCCCGGCTGTGCTTCCTCGTCAAGGACGACCAGCAGCGCGGCAACGACCCGCTCGCCGAGACGATCTGGGCCGACGTCGAACACCGCACCGACGCCCAGCGCGTGGACGCCGCCATCAAGAAGAAGGCGATCGGCGTGCCGTGGCGTCAGCTGATGGAGGACCTCGGCTACACCCCGACCCAGATCACCCGGATGGAGGCGATGCTGGAGCAGGACGCCAACCGGGCCGGCCGGGGCCTCGCGTTCTCCGGCATCCGCGACCCCGGG
>NZ_BAAALF010000676.1:0-338 GCF_039528135.1 Kitasatospora nipponensis
CTTCAAGAACGACTTCACCGAGCCGCACGAGGACTGGAAGTTCTCCCAGGACCTCGCCCAGTCCTGCAACACCGCCCTGATCAAGAAGGGGCTCGAGGTACTCAAGAGCGGCGACATGGAAGCGCTCGCCAAGGACGCCTTCGGCATCGGCCCGACCTGGAAGACCGGCATGCTGCTGGCCCCCGCCAAGGCGCCCGCGCCGTCCGGGGACAACCAGCGCGCCGCCCAGCTGATCGGCCAGGGCAGCATCACCATGAACGCCCTCACCATGGCCTCGATCTCCGCCACCGTGGAGAGCGGCACCTTCCGGCAGCCGGTCCTGCTGGCCGGTTCCGAGC
>NZ_BAAALF010000676.1:348-744 GCF_039528135.1 Kitasatospora nipponensis
CGTTCTGGGACACCGGTCTCTCCAGCTTCGACACCAAGATCCCGGTCGAGACCAACCAGGAGCAGATCCTGATGGCGTACATCGGGCAGGGCCGGGTCCAGACCAACGCGCTGGCGATGGCCTCGGTCTCGGCGACCGTGCAGAGCGGAGTCTTCCGCCAGCCGATCCTGGTGCCCGGTTCCGAGCAGCAGAAGGCCGACAAGACGCTCTCCCCGGCCACCCTGAAGGGGCTGCAAGCGATGATGAACCTGACCGCCACCAGCGGCACCGCCGCCGGCCCGATGAGCGGTATCACCGCCGGGGCGGGCGCCAAGACCGGTACCGCCCAGGTCAACGGCCAGGCCGACGACAACAGCTGGTTCACCGCCTACCGGGGCAACCTCGCGGTGGCCGCCG
>NZ_BAAALF010000677.1:0-743 GCF_039528135.1 Kitasatospora nipponensis
CGTAGGGGCCGCCCGCGTTGGGGGCCTTGCCCTGGTAGAGGAGCTGGAGGTTGCAGGGGTCGATGGTCATGGTCTGGTCGGGGTTGTTGCGGACCAGGTCGCCGTGGCTGATGTCGTTGGTCCAGGTGGCGCCGCTGTTGGCCTTGCCGGCGAAGGGGTTGCTCTCGGTGTCGGCCTGCGGTGTCCACGTGCCGTCCAGGCTGGTGGCCGTGAACGAGCGGAAGTAGCGACCGTACCCTGTGTAATTCTGGGCCTCGACGATCATGAGGTACTGGTTCTGACCCTGGACCTTGTAGACCTCCGGTGCCTCGAACAGGTTGAGCGGCGTGTCGCTCATGATCTTCGTGAAAGAACCGAAGGTGCCCGGGAAGTTGCCGATGGGCATGCTGGCGCGGTAGATGCCGCCTTCGTCGTCGGCGAAGAACATGTACATGTTCGTGCTGTCGCCGATGAGGGTCACGTCGAGGGGGCCCCCCTTCGGGAGGGTGCCCGTGAACAGCTCCTGCTGCGCGGACCAGCCGTTGGGGTTGGTGGGGTCGCTCGAGGTGCGGTAGCCGAAGCTGTATGGCCAAGCCCCGTTGTAAGCGAGCACCCAGAGGTTCTTCGGGGCGAAGTAGAACAGCGTCGGCGCGATGCCGTCGAAGGGAATCGTGTTCTGGGTGGCGGTGGCCAGGTCGGACCAGTTCGTGAAGGGACTGAAGGTCGTCAGTCCCCAGCGCCCGTCGTTACCGGCGAGGGTGTTG
>NZ_BAAALF010000678.1:0-743 GCF_039528135.1 Kitasatospora nipponensis
CCGCCCGGCCACAGGTCTCCCGCGATCCACCCGTCCGGCCCGCCCTCTCCTGCGGCGCCGCACCCCGTCAGGGGACGATGCCGACCAGGATGTACTCGTTGTACTTGAAGACCTTTCCGGCCGCCTCGGGCAGCGGGAAGGAGTAGCTGCGCTCGATCTGCAGCCCGGCCTGCTCGGCGTACTCGCGCAGCGCGGCGAAGTCGACGAACCGCACGTGGGTGGGGTCCGAGCGGTAGCCGGCGGGCTGAGGGGTGATCAGAACGACCTTGCCGCCGGAGCGGATGCTCGGCAGGTAGCTCTTCAGCAGGGCCTGGCAGGTCTCCAGGTCCAGGTGCTCCAGCACGTGGGCGACCAGCATGCTGTCGAAGGCACCGGGCCGGCTGAGCTCCGGGTCGGCCTCGAACTCGGCCGCCGTGTACGCCTCCAGGCCGCGCGCCCGGGCGGTCGCCACCGAGGTCTCGTTGTGGTCCACGCCGACGCTGCCGGGCTCGCAGTTCTGCAGGTTGCGGCCGACGCCGCAGCCGATGTCCAGGGTCCGGCCGAGCTGGAGCCGCTTGAGGTTCCAGCGGTACGGCGCCTGAGTGGGCAGCAGCCGCTTGATGCCGGACTGCTCCAGGGTTACCAGCCGCTCCGTGTAGGAGGCGTCGGCGGTCGCACCGCCGGTCGGCGAACCGGGCGTCTGCGGGTCGCGGGCTTCGGGCATAGCAGGGCCTCTCCAGGCTCTCCGGGGGTACGGCTTGGTG
>NZ_BAAALF010000679.1:0-741 GCF_039528135.1 Kitasatospora nipponensis
CCTTGATGTCCTGCTTGATCTTCGCGGCATCCGGCGACTGCTTCAGGCCCGCGTCGGTCTTGGTCTTCTCGTGGTCGACGTGCCCGCGACTGTCCTGCTCGTCCTGCCCCTTCGCCGATCCGGGGTTGTTCGGGTCTGCGGAGTAGGGGTAGTCCCGCTGCTCCGGGCTCATCCCCGCTCCGTGCATCTCGTGGAACGAGTCGCTCATCCGGCCCATGGCAGCCACGGCGGCGCCCTGCCCACCCGGCCCATGGCAGCCCCGGGGGCCGCCTGCTCACCCGGGGTCATGTCCTTGAAGCCGGGCAGTGCGTGCTCCAGATCGGACCGCCGGAAGGTCTGCCGGTCGTCGCCGGTGGTCCGGTCCAGCACATCACCGAGATGACCGCTGTTGGCCCAGTCCTTCAGCTGCTGGTGGACATGCTCCATGTCCACCCGGTGCACGTCGTTGGTCTCGCGCAGGTGCTTCTGGACCTCGTCGCCCGCGACCCCGTAGATCAGGTTGTCCGTCTGCTCCGCGGGCGGAAGCCGGTCGTGCTCGGTCCTGGCGGGGTCGTTGAGCGGGTGGTCCGGGTCGTTCTGGCTCTGGCCGTCGTGCTCGGAGTCGCTGTCGTTCGGCTTCTTCTTCTTGTTCGGGTGCTCGTCCGGCTCCGCGTCGCTGCCGTCCTCGGGATCGGGCTTGTGCTTGCCCGCCGGATCCTCGGGACGGCGTTCGGTGCCGTCGCCCGGGCGGTCCGGGGAGTT
>NZ_BAAALF010000680.1:0-740 GCF_039528135.1 Kitasatospora nipponensis
GATCGTTCCGGTGTACCAGGTCGAGGAGTACCTGGCCGAGTGCCTCGACTCGGTGCTCACCCAGTCCTGTCCGGACCTCGAGCTGATCGCGGTTGACGACCGCTCGCCCGACGGCTGCGGCGCCCTGCTGGACGAGGCCGCCCGCCGCGACCAGCGGCTCCGGGTGCTCCACCTCCCCCCCAACGTCGGCCCCGCCCGGGCCAGGAACCCCGGGCTGGAGGCCCCCACCGGCGACTACGTGATCTTCCTGCACACCCACGACACGCTGACCCCCGGCCTGCTCCAGCCGGTCGAGGACCGGCTGAAGTCCACCGCCGACCCGGATCTGCTGGTCTACGACTACGCCCGCGCGTACTGGGACGGCCGGGTGGTCCGCTCCGCCTCCGCCCCGGTCTTCGCCCGCCCCGGCCCCGAGGTCTTCGACCTGGACCTGCGCCCCGACCTGCTCGACCTGCTGATGGTGGTCTGGAACAAGGCCTACCGCCGGGACTACCTCGCCGAGCAGGGCCTGACCTTCCCGGCCGGGTACTACGAGGACACCCCGTGGACCTTCCCGGCGCTGCTGGCCGCCGGGCGGATCACCCTGCTCGACCTGGTCGGCGTGCACTACCGCCAGCGGCGCGAGGGCGGCAACATCCTGGCCACCGCGACCCGCAGGCACTTCGACGTCTTCGACCAGTACGACCGGGTCTTCGCCTTCCTGGACGCCCGTCCCGACCTGGCCCGCTGGCGCCCGGTGG
>NZ_BAAALF010000681.1:0-737 GCF_039528135.1 Kitasatospora nipponensis
AGGGCCTGGGGCGCGACTACGGCGACGAGGGCAGCGAGGGCCACGCCGACACCACCCTGCTGTTCCACATCTCCAAGGACCGCACCAACGCGACCGTGCTGAGCATCCCGCGCGACCTGATGGTGCCGATCCCGGAGTGCGAGAACGCGGCCGGCAAGAAGATCCCGGGCTCGGCCCGGGGCATGTTCAACACCAGCCTGGGTCAGGACGGCCGCGATCCGGGCTGCACCTGGAAGACCGTCGAGAAGATGACGGGCATTCACGTCGACCACTTCGTGATGGTGGACTTCAACGCGGTCAAGACCCTCTCGACCGCCGTCGGCGGGGTGGAGGTCTGCGCGGCCAAGGACATCAACGACAAGGACTCGCACCTGAAGATGTCCAAGGGCAAGCACGTGGTGCAGGGCGAGGAGGCACTCGCCTTCGTCCGCACCCGGCACGCCGTGGGCCTCGGCGGGGACCTGACCCGGATCCCGCTCCAGCAGCAGTTCATCAGCTCGATGATCCGCAAGATCAAGAGCAGCGACACCCTGACCAGCCCGACCAAGCTGTGGAACCTCGCGGACGCCGCCACCAAGGCGCACACCGTGGACTCCGCGATCAAGAGCGTGGACAAGCTCAAGGACCTGGCGCTCGACCTCTCCAAGGTCAACACCCAGAACATCACCTTCACCACGGTGCCGGTGCTGGACGACCCCAAGGACGAGAACCGGCTGGTCCTGAACGACAAGGACGCC
>NZ_BAAALF010000682.1:0-737 GCF_039528135.1 Kitasatospora nipponensis
CGAGGAATTCGAGCTCAGGGTGCAGCGGACTGATGAATATTTCAAGGGGCTCCTTCAGGATGGCATTGAGACTCGAGACCAGAAGGATTTCTGGTGGCAGAGGGGGGTTCCGAAGTTTGCTGGGGCTGAGCTGGCTGATGATTTCATGAACTTGTTTGGCGTGAGTGTTCGCGCAGTTGATTAGACGAGAGCCCCTGGTCGGTCGTACATGGCCGGCCAGGGGATGTGGACCCGATGCCAGAAGGCGATCTTGAGGTTCAAGTACTCGCGAGGCACTGATGGGTAATCCGCTGGCAGAGATTCAATTGGCCGATGCGATTGAGGTGGCCAGTGATCTCAAGTGAATACGGGGCCTGTTGCTGCAGATCTTCTGGCAGCTGGTGATTGCTGGCTAAAGTTCGGAAGTTCTGGCTGCCTCGAAGGAGAGGCGTATTTCCCCGAAGGTGCTGACTGAGTACCAGTCAAGCGAATTGACCCCCTTATCTGTCTGTATTGCTGCATCAGGGTGAGATTTCCGCTCGAACCGTTCGTGGCAAACTGCCCTAGTTCCAACCGCTGGGCATCGGCGGGCGGGGAATTTGGGGGCAGGAGGACTTGATGGTCGGAGATTCGATGGCCAGGCGAGAAGTTCCTGTCGAAAGTTCGCGCACAAGTTGATCTTCCCGGGATATTTTTTGCCATAACTGGGTAGGAGTAATTGCTGGCCGGGCTCCCCGCAACCTGGTCGGGTGCCTGGG
>NZ_BAAALF010000683.1:0-735 GCF_039528135.1 Kitasatospora nipponensis
CACCGCGACCCGTTCCGGCTCGCGACCGAGCGCGTCGTCGAACTGGTCGTCGAACAGGAAGTAGAAGCCCATCAGGTCGGCCGCCAGGTCGAGGTCCTCGGCGGAACTTTCCGGGTAGGTGAGCGCGGCCAGTTCGGGCACTTCCCAGCGGGCATATGCCAACTCGCCGGTGGAGGCGGCGAGTTCGCGGTGGCGGTGCAGCCACTCCTGATGGTGCTGGGTCGCGTGGGACTGGTGCGGGTTTCGTCGGTGGGGGAACGGAAGCTCGAGTGAGCTGTCGTCGGACATGGGACTCCCGGCGCTCGGTTCTGTGCGTGCTCTTGGCGCTCTCCACGGCTCTGGTTGAAGCCTTTGCGCCGTATACGTGCTGAAGATCATGCGACGCCCCGTTCGGGGCGAAGAGTATCTGATCTGATCATCAGACGTTAGGGGTACCAAGGGATTTGCCCCCGGCATCGGTACCGAACCCTGAACTGGTACTCCAGCCTGCGTGAACGCGCGCCACGGGGGCGGCCACGGTACTAGTCTCGCAACAGGTCCATGGGACGGGTGCGAAGCGGAGGCTGGGCAGTGGTCGATCATCAGGGTGGGGCCAGGGGCGGTCACCTGCGCGAGCGGGACGAGGAGCTGCGGACCGCGGAGCAGGCGCTGGACCGGCCCTGCCAGGACTTCGAGGCCGGTGGCACCGAGATCGGCGAACTCCTCGTCTACGCCTCGCCCGCCGGCCTCGGCAAG
>NZ_BAAALF010000684.1:0-732 GCF_039528135.1 Kitasatospora nipponensis
TCCCGGTAGGCCGCCTCTTCATCCCACAAGTAGGACCGGAAGGTCGCACCGGTGCTGTCGGTCCCCTTCTCCACCCCGTGTGTGAAGGCTGGAGTGACACCGACCCCATCCTTCTTCACCGTCAGGCTGAACACATCGTTCTTCCCGTCCGGCAGGTCCACCGCGATCCGAGCCAGCGCCAAGTGGCCCTCAGAGCTGCGCAGGTCGCTCCAGCCGCCGGCTTGCACCAGGCGGTCGTTACGGTAGAAGTAGAGCCCCTGACGTTCGTGCACGGGGCCGATCTGGCGGAAGCCGGCCTGCTGCGATTTGGCCGGCCAGATGTGAGCCTCCAGCAGCACTGGTCCAACACCCTCGACCTTGGCCGTAAACCGCTTCGGATAACCAGCCCGGCCAGGCACCTTGTAGCCGAACGGGTCCAGCGCATCCACACCGATGTGATCCACCTCCTCGCCCGTTCCGACGTCCCAGACGGCGATATCCAGGTTCAGACCGCGGCTGAGGAAGCGGTGCAGGTAGAGACCCAGATGAGTCTCCAGCCGCGAAATCGCCTTCGACAGATACTGCTCGCTCTCCCCCTTCGCCACCGTCTCGAAGGCCCGCACCTGGTCCCACCGGACGATCGTGCCGTGCCATTCGATCAGGCCGTCGTAGACGTCGATCTGCCGCTGGGCGAAGCTGGGCTCCACGGTGTCGCAGCGGAAGTCGTCCGCGATCCCCTCCGCGGTGGGCTTG
>NZ_BAAALF010000685.1:0-730 GCF_039528135.1 Kitasatospora nipponensis
GCCGTCAGCGGATCCACGTCGTACTCGGGATCGTCGTAACCGATCATCTGGTTGGACCAGTCGAAGATCTTCAGCCGGTCCTCCTGCGGGACACCGATCAGGTCGGCGATCGCCTGCAACGGCAGTTCGCAGGCCACGTCCTGCACGAAGTCACCGGACCCCCGCTCCTTCGCGTCGGCGACGATCTGCCGGGCGCGTGCGCGCAACCCGTCCTCGAGCCTGTTGTTCGCGCGCGGCGGGAAGCCCTTCGACACGATCCGGGGCAGCTTGGTGGGCTGGGGCGCATCCATGTTGAGCAGGACGAGCCGATTGGCGTCGAGACCGTCCTCGTCCATGTTCTCGTCGAAGCGGACGATCGCGGTCTTCTCGCTCGAGGAGAACAGCTCGCTGTCCTTCGACACGGTCTTCACGTCCTCGAGTCGGGTCACCACCCAGAAGCCGTCGTCGCCGAAGCCCGCCACATTGTGCGGCTGGTCGTTCCACCACACGGGTGCGGTGCGGCGCAGCAGCGCCAGTTCGTCGAGCGGCAGTCGCCGCGCGAGCAGATCGGGATCGGTGAAGTCGAAACCCTCGGGCAACAGTGACGTCGTCATGCGCCGAACCTCCGCGAGCAGCGTAATGGAACTCGTTCTACTTACCGAGTGAAGCACACGACGTCGATTCGGTGAAGAGCCCGAAGGAGACCGGCAACCGGATCAGTCGCAATCGCCCTGCCTGCACCGGTCCCGGT
>NZ_BAAALF010000686.1:0-730 GCF_039528135.1 Kitasatospora nipponensis
CTGAAGAACGTTCACGACGTGACGGTGCGGGACTTCATCACGAAGTACAGCGCCGCCGAAGGCGTGCTGGTGGAGGAGTCGCAGCGGGTCGTGGTCGACTCCCTCGACATGCTCTTCAGCTCCGCCGACCACGCCCCGAAGGCCGGGGTGTGTATCACCGGGACCAGTTCCGAGGTGACGGTCAGTCGGAATCGGATCGGTGGTTCGTTCGGCCCCGGCATCGTGGTGGACCCGGGAGTGACCGGGGCGGTGCTGACCACCAACGCGCTCACCTCGAACCACCAGGGCGGCATCCGGGTCACCGGCGCGCCCGGGACGGTCGTGACCTCCAACTCCCTTGCCGCCAACAAGGACCGGGGGATCGTGCTGGACGGCGGCTCGTCCGGCTCGACGGTCAAGAACAACATCGTGGCCTGCTCCGACCAGCACTACGACGGCAACCCGGTCGACCCGGTCGAGATCACGGTGTCGGCCGACTCCGCACCCGGTACGAAGGCGGACCACAACAGCCTGGCCACCTGCGCCGGCGGCACGGTGTACTCCTGGGCCGGTCAGAAGTACGCCACTCAGGCCGCCTTCGCGGCCGCCACCGGGCAGGGCACGGCCGACCTGATCGAGCTGCCGGGCTTCTCCCGCAGCTGGGGCAACAACAGCTCGGTGGTGCCGACGGAGCTCTCCGGTTCGACCGACTCCGCCGACCAGTCCGCACCTGGCCTGCTGCCCACCGACC
>NZ_BAAALF010000687.1:0-730 GCF_039528135.1 Kitasatospora nipponensis
GTTCTGGTCGCACTTCGTCTGGACCATCGCATGGACGGTCATCTGTGTGACCCTCACCTACTCGACCGGTCTGGCGCTGGCCATGCTGATGAACCAGCGGCTCCGCGGCCGCAGCCTCTACCGGCTGATGCTGATCCTGCCGTGGGCGGTGCCGACCTTCGTCACGATCTTCTCCTGGCGGCTGATGCTGGCCGACGGCGGCGTGGTGAACGGGCTGCTCGGCTCGCTCGGCCTGCCCGAACGCGCCTGGCTCTCCGACCCGTTGGCGCAGAAGGCGGCGGCCATCCTGGTCAACACCTGGGTCGGCTTCCCGTTCATGATGCTCTCGCTCCTCGGCGGGCTGCAGTCGATCCCCGGTGAGCTGTACGAGGCCGCCGAGATCGACGGTGCAGGGCAGTGGCGGATCGTCGCCGCCATCAAGCTCCCGGCGATCCGGGGCGCCCTGGTCATCGCCACCATCTTCTCGATCATCGGCAGCTTCCAGCTCTTCAACGAGCCGAGCATCCTGCAGGGGCTGGCGCCCAACGCGATCACCACCTCGTACACCCCCAACCTCTACACGTACTCGCTGTCGTTCGCCCGGCAGCAGCACGACTACGCCGCGACCGTCGCCATCGTCATGGGACTGATCACCATGGTGATCGCCTACGTCGTCCAGCTGCGCGGCATGCGAAAGGCAGCGTGACGCATGAGCAGCCCCACGACCGCCCCGGCCCGGAACCGACGGACC
>NZ_BAAALF010000688.1:0-729 GCF_039528135.1 Kitasatospora nipponensis
GCCACACTGAAGGCACCGTTGCCTCCGGCCGGCCTGAGGGCCAACCGAGCCGGCCCGAAAGCCGATATGACGCTGAGTCAGGACGCCTTGTCCGTGGGGTTGGTATCGGCGCTTCCGCTCCGCGTCACGGTCAGTGTGGTGCGCTCGATGATGGACCAGTCCCCGTCAGCGTAGATCGTGGGTTCGACACTCTGGGTCTGCTCAAGGCGAGCCGTGATCTCGATCCAGCTCTCGGCCTGACGGTCGGCGTTGCTCATCGGTTCTGATTCTCCTGACAGGGAAGATGGAAGTGAATGTTCGACCGGCATACGGATGAACGATTTCTTGCCTTTGGGCTGGTCAGTGCGCCAGCGTGGGCAGGACTGCCTGCATGAGCTGCTCAGCGGCTGGGGCCAGCCCCTGGTCGATCAAGGCCAGGGCCAGACGCATCGTGTCTGCGGTAGAGCGGTCCCGGCCGCCGAGCAGGACGGCCTCGGCGAGGTCGGCATCACCATCGGCGTGCAGGGTGGTCACGACCGTGCCGATCTCGCCTGGTGTCAGGGTTTTGTTGGCGGACCAGGCGATGGTGATGACGCTCCGCCGGTCTCCGGCGGCGTGTGCTGGGCCCAGATCGGCAAGAACCTGGCGGATGCTGGCGTCTGCCGCGCCCTGCCGGTCCTGCGCCGGTCCTGCGCCGGTGCTTGCCGTGGAGGCGGAAGGTGCGGGGTCCTTCGGCGCTGGGGGGGGCCG
>NZ_BAAALF010000689.1:0-729 GCF_039528135.1 Kitasatospora nipponensis
GAAATGAGAAATCTGTCCGTCCCTCAAGACGAACATGTGACTATCCCGGACCTCTGGACTATCGAGTTGTTTCCGCCTAGCGAGTTTAAAACTCTTGCCCAGTCGATCTCTCGTAATTCATGGGATAGTCAACGACTCAGTTTCGAGTATGGCCAAGATAAGCAAGACCAGCTTAAGAGAACGCGCGATAGTAACGGGCAATCATGGTGGCGTCTAGTCAGCATCTCCGATCCTGCGGCACCGTTCACCTATCCAGCCGGGTCGACTGAGAAACTTCCGTGGCCGTTTAGCGGAATAGAATTGACCGCGATTCAAGTAGGCGCAGGACTCACAGCAGTTGTAGCACATTTTCAAATAACGCCAGAAGCTTCTTACTCGGTTGATGAGGTTTGGCATCAGATGCATGAGCCGCAGCTAATCCGCCGTAGAGGAAAGCTTCCAAAGGCCGAAGACCGCTTATTCTCTGGGTATCGCGCAACCCAAGAGTCTCGACGGGCGCTACACGATGCGGCGCGACAGTGGATTAACCGTAGATGCCCAGGATTCTTCACTAGGAACAACGAGCCCCATCCATTGATTGATATGCTACTTTTAGAGCAGCATGACCCCGTACGAGGCGAACGTGGTGAGCGAGTCTTTATGGACGCGCTACGCGCAATCGGCTTAACTGAAGATACTAGATACCGTACCTCGCCGGAGTTACCTAACATTCGGTTGTCGCGAGTAGAG
>NZ_BAAALF010000690.1:0-728 GCF_039528135.1 Kitasatospora nipponensis
GTCCGGCCATGTGAGCTGTTCGAAACGGCCGTGCAACACGAAACGCCGCCGAAACACGTACGTCCGCAACCGGTAATCCGCTCCGTCCAGACTCCCTCCCACCAGCGCACACACCCCACCCACGGTGCGCGGTTCGGGAAGGCTCCACATGCTCCTCGCTGACACCCCCGCCGGGCTCGACACCGGTGACACCGCCTGGCTGTTGGCCAGTACCGCGCTGGTCCTGCTGATGACCCCTGGTCTGGCGCTGTTCTACGGCGGCATGGTCCGCACCAAGAGCGCGCTCAACATGATCATGATGAGCTTCGTCTCGATCGCGGTGGTCACCGTGGTCTGGCTGCTCGCCGGGTACTCGCTGGCCTTCGCCCCCGACCTCGGCGGCCTCGGTCTGATCGGCGGCCCGGACCACCTCGGGATGGCCGGGATCACCCCCGCCTCGCTGACCGGCAAGGTGCCCACCCTGCTGTTCGCCACCTTCCAGCTGACCTTCGCGATCATCACCGCGGCGCTGATCAGCGGCGCCGTGGCGGACCGGGCGAAGTTCGGCGCCTGGGTGCTCTTCACGGCGGTCTGGACCCTGCTGGTCTACGTCCCGGTCGCGCACTGGGTGTTCGCCCCCGACGGCTGGATCCTGTCCCGGCTGGGCGCGCTGGACTTCGCCGGCGGCCTGGTGGTCGAGGTCAACTGCGGGGCCAGCGGCCTGGCCCCGGCCCCGGTGCTCGGCCCCC
>NZ_BAAALF010000691.1:0-728 GCF_039528135.1 Kitasatospora nipponensis
AGCAGACCGTCGCCCGCAAGGTGAAGGAGCTGTTCATCGCGGTCAAGGTGGACGCCACCGAGACCAAGGACGAGGTGCTGGCCGGCTACCTCAACACCTCCTACTACGGTCGCGGCGCGTACGGCATCCAGGCCCCCGCCCAGGCGTACTACGGCATCGACGCCACCCAGCTGAACGCCGCCCAGGGCGCCTACCTGGCCGCCTTGTTGCAGGCCCCGAGCGCCTACGACGTGAAGAACAGCACCCCGGCCAACCAGGCCAAGGCGCTGGCCCGCTGGAACTACGTCCTGGACGGCATGGTCCAGCTCGGCTTCCTGGACGCCGCCACCCGGGCCGCCACCACCTTCCCCGAACCGATCGACCCGCAGCCCGCCACCGGCCTGAGCGGCCAGGCCGGGTACCTGGTGGACATCGCCGACGACTACCTGACCAGCACCAACGTGCTGGACGCGGCCACCCTGAAGGCGGGCGGCTGGAAGATCACCACCACCTTCGACAAGCCCAGGCAGGACGCCCACACCGCGGCCCGGGTCTCCGGCGCCTCGGTCGAACCGGCCAGCGGGAAGATCGTCGCGGTCTACGGCGGCCCCGACTACGCCAAGCAGCAGTACAACGACGCGGTCCGGCAGGACAACCAGGTCGGCTCCACCTTCAAGCCGATCGACCTGGCGGCCGGACTCGACGGCGAGCACACCACCCAGGACGGCCGCCCGATCACCACCCAGACC
>NZ_BAAALF010000692.1:0-727 GCF_039528135.1 Kitasatospora nipponensis
TGAGACCGCGCAGTTCCTCGTTCCCTGCTGCCTTGGGGCCGAAGATCGCGTCGACCTCGTCCCAGAGGATCGTGGGGCGTCCGGCGGAGTCGCTGGAGACGGAGCGGAACAGCGCGCTGGGGCTGATGTCGTTGGTGACCAGCGGCCGGGGCGTGAGGGTCTGGATGATCTCCAGGGCCCGGGTTTTTCCGCTCTGCGGTTCCGGGGAGAGGAACGCCAGGCGCGGGGTGGTTCCGAAGCAGTCGATCAGGTGGGTGTGGGCGTCCCACAGGACCACGGCGACGTAGGCGTGTTCGCTCGGGAAGGCGTTGAAGCGCCGGTGGTGGGCCTCGATCGCGTCGAGCAGTTCGGCGCCGTTCTCCGGCGTGGGCGGGGTGGGATCGGTCATGCTGGTTCTCCGTTCGATAGGGCGGAGCCCAAGGGGCGGCCGGGTTCTTTGGCGAGAGACGGCCGCCCCTTGGGCGTCAGTAGGTGAGTTCGAGGCCCCGGGTGACGGAGCGGAGCGCGTAGGCGTAGGGGACGCCCACGGACTCGGCGGCGACGACCAGTGCGGCCGCGGCGTCGTCCAGGTGGCAGGGGCCGGGGCAGGTGCGGTGCTGGGCGGCGAGGAACCGGGCGGCGCTGTGGGCGGCGGTGCCGGCGCCGTGCTCGCGGTGGGAGGGGATGCGGGCCAGGCCCTGGTTGAGGCCGGTGCGGAGGAACCGCTGGGTGTGGGGGGACCGGGGGG
>NZ_BAAALF010000693.1:0-727 GCF_039528135.1 Kitasatospora nipponensis
CGTACCCGTGGTGCTGGTCTTCGCCTTCGTCCAGAAGTACCTGGTGCAGGGCATGAGCGCCGGCGCCGTCAAGGGCTGAACTCCCCCATCCCATCCGAGAAGAACAGGCCCCCAGCCATGTCCCGCCCCCTGCGCACCACCGCCGCTGCGCTCGCCGCGCTCGGCCTGCTCACCGCCTGCGGCTCCTCCGGCAGTTCCTCCGACGCGGGTGGAAAGACCACCGTCACGTTCTGGGACAACAACGCCGGACCCGCGAGAACCCCGCTCTACCAGAAGCTGATCGCCGACTTCGAGAAGGTCAACCCGACCATCACGGTCAAGTACGTCGGTGTCACCAGCTCCGAGGTGGCGGAGAAGTACAACACCGCGATCGCCTCCAACTCCACCCCGGACGTCGGCGGCGTGGCCACCGCGCTGCTCGCCTCGCTCACCGCCCAGAAGGCGCTCGACCCGCTGGAGGAGCGGTACGCCAAGAGCGCGCTGAACGGGAAGGTCTCGGCGAACTTTCTCGAGATATCCAAGAGCGCGAGCGGCGGCAAGGGCCTCTACCAGCTGCCGTCCTCCGGCAACCAGGACGTGATCTGGTACCGCGCCGACAAGTTCAAGGAGGCCGGCCTCACCGCGCCCCGGACCTGGGACGAACTCTTCGCAGCGGCAGCCAAGTTGACCGACAAGGGGAAGAACCAGTACGGCTTCACCATCCGGGGCGGCGCCGGCTCCGGCTTCG
>NZ_BAAALF010000694.1:0-726 GCF_039528135.1 Kitasatospora nipponensis
ACATCGATGCGACCCTGCCGGACTGGGGCACCGCCTACTACGGCGGCAACCTGCCCCGGCTGAAGGCGGTGGGCCAGTGCTACGACCCGGACCGGGTGTTCGCATTCCCCCAGTCGGTGGCCTACGCCTGAGGTTCGGTGATACACCGCACACGGACGGGCAATTCGGCCGATGTCCGGCCGAACGGCGGGAGAGCATTCCGATTTGCCGGTAATTCATGCTTTCCAGAACTCGGCAACATGGGAGAAGTGCGCGAATGCGGCACCGTACCAGAGTGGTGGCGACTGGTGGTGAATAGGCGCCCAGCCGGGACAAGAACTACCCACTTTTCCTGTCCAGCCATCGTATTGAGGAGCACAGATGACGACCACCGAGGCGTCGACGAGCGCCGAGCTCGTCCGCCGGGCAACCGAGCTGGTCCCACTGATCCGGAAGCACGCCGCCTGGCAGGAGGAGAACCGGGTCCTGCACGAGGAGGTGCTCCAGGGCGTCGCCGACGCCGGCCTGATGAAGATGCGGGTCCCGGTCCGCTACGGCGGTTTCGAGTCCGACGTACGCACGGTCTGCGACGTGATCACCGAGCTCGCGCGGGGTGACGGCTCGGTCGGGTGGACCGTGAGCACGATGACGATCAGTTCCTGGCTGGCCGGACTGTTCCCGGACGAGGTGCAGGACGAGATCTTCGCCGACCCCGACGTCCGGATCGGGAGCAGCGTCAGCCCGAAC
>NZ_BAAALF010000695.1:0-726 GCF_039528135.1 Kitasatospora nipponensis
CCGAAGGAGTTCGACGCACCAGTGCACGCCGACTCCTTCGTCGTCGAGTTGGCTGCCAGCGGGCTCACGCTAACGATCCCGCCGCACCGATCAATCCTCCGGGTGGCCGAGGAAGCCGGCGTCCCGGTCGTCTACTCCTGCGAGGAAGGGACCTGCGGCACTTGCGAGACCAAGGTTCTCTCCGGCCAGGTCGACCATCGCGACTCGCTGCTGAACCCAGATGAACAAGCGGCCAACGACGCCATCTTCATCTGCGTGTCCCGTGCCGCCTGCTCACGTCTGGTCATCGATCTCTGAACGACATGCGTACGTCTGTTGCTGACACGTGATCCTCAGGAGGCCGGAGTCACCGGTCACGATCTCCATGGACCGATCGGCACGCTCCACGCCCTCCAGCGCGAACACACCCAGAGCACCGCAACCCCAGACCACGGCCAGCTACCGAGCACGCGCAGCAAAAAGGCCACCCGCCCTGCAGGTGGCCCTTCGATTTCCGGTGCTGACCTCCTACTGAAGGGCACTCACTCGGGCACGGGTCCTAATAACAACCCTAGGGTGGAGCTGAGGGGAATCGAACCCCTGACCTTCTCGATGCGAACGAGACGCGCTACCAACTGCGCCATAGCCCCGTGTGTATTCGGTTCAGTGTGTTCACGGCTCTCAACCGCTGCCTGTGCGAAATAATGTACCCCATCGCCGGCAGGCCTCCACACAGGGGGTCCACAC
>NZ_BAAALF010000696.1:0-725 GCF_039528135.1 Kitasatospora nipponensis
CCTCGCGCATCGGGCGGTCCCGAGCGACGGGGAAGCCCGAGCGCAGCGGCACCACGGTGCGGCCGCTGTAGAGCCCGGCCAGGATCGCGACGTACGCCTCGACCCCCTTGCCGGCCAACACCCCGATCACCTCGGGCGGCTCACCGGGGCCGGCCAGCAGGGCGCCCGCCCAGCTCAGCGCGCGGCGGTGCACCTCGGTGTAGGTCAGCGACTCGGCGCCCAGCCGGGCCGCCAGGCGGTCGGGCGAGACGGCCAGGCCGCGGAGGGATCGGGCATGCAGGGCAGGCCCGTCGGTCAGGTTCATTCTGCCTCCAGGAGAGGGGTGGTAAGGGGTTGCGGCCCGCACTCCCGGCGCGGGTATCGTCAAACTCGCAAGGCATCCTGGAAATCCCGCCCAGGTCGGGAATCGACATTCGGAGTCAGCATGTGGGACAAGAAGTTCGAGAACACGATCCGTCGGCACCTGCCGTATCTGGAGGCCGGTGACGAACTGCGGCCCGACGTCAGTCTCCGCGAACTGGGCCTCGACTCGATGGGCACCGTCGACCTGCTCGCCTCCCTGGAGGAGACGTACGGTGTCGAGTTCATCCACGACTTCCTGAACTCCGAGACCTTCTCCACCGCGGAAACCCTGTGGGACGCGATCTCGAAGCTCGGTGCGCCGGCTGTCTGACCGTCAGAGACGTCGGCCTGAAATTCCCTCCGGAATCCTGGTGATTCCGGAG
>NZ_BAAALF010000697.1:0-724 GCF_039528135.1 Kitasatospora nipponensis
CCTGCACCGTGCTCGACCCGTCCCGGCAACTGACCGTGTAGATCTCGCCGCCGGCGGGGTCGCGGCCGCCCCAACGCTGGTCGTCGGCAGCGGGCTTGGGGGTCACCAGCAGGTACCAGCAGCTGGTCGCGTTGCTGTACCAGCCCAGTTCGTCGTCCCAGCAGGGGATTTCCTTGCCCTGCCAGATGCACTTCGCGGCAACCGTCTCGCCCTTGCCGCCCGGCTTTCCACTGGTGGTGCTGCCTGGTTCGTGCACGCTGATGCAGATATCCCGGGTGGCGCACGGAGTCACCGTGCCGCCGGGCTCCTCGGCGGCGGCCGGAGTGATCGTCGCCGCCAGCATTCCGATCATCAGCAGGACACGAACCAAGATTCCTGGTGAAGTTCTCAACACGACCGGGTCTCCTCGCGTTTGAAGTCCACGATCAGCCAGCGCGAGTCCGTTTTCCGGAGCGTGGCTGTGGCGACGTACCGGGTCAGGCGCTGCGCCGGATCACGCAGCGCCTTGGTGGTGGCGTCGGCCTGGTGCCAGTCGGTCACGTCGACACAGTCCTCGACGGTCGCGGACGGCGGATTGTCGGTGAGCCGAATCGACTTCACCAAAGGCGAGTTGCGCGGAGTTCCGACCATCACCAGCTTCGCTTCGGGGAGTTGCTGAGGGGAGACCAGGGTGTCGCTCAGCGCCTGGTCGGTGGCGTAGCCGCGGACGGCCGCCGGATCGTCC
>NZ_BAAALF010000698.1:0-723 GCF_039528135.1 Kitasatospora nipponensis
ACGCCCACCCCCGGCCTGCCCGAGTTCAAGCCCGCCGACTTCGCGACCTCCCGCGACACCCTGTACCTGCTCAGCAAGGACGGCGGCGGCAACGCCGGGGCGATCATCGCGGCCGCGGCCGACGCGGTGATGCGCGCCGCGGTGATCGTCGCCGAGCGCTCCGGCGGACGGCTCGACCCGCCCGCACTGTGCGTCCTCGACGAGGCCGCCAACGTCTGCCGGATCAGCGACCTCCCCGACTTGTACTCGCACTTGGGCAGTCGCGGTGTCATCCCGATGACGATCCTGCAGTCCTACCGGCAGGGCCAAAAATGCTGGGGTGAGGCCGGCATGGACTCGCTGTGGAGCGCCGCTACCGTCAAGATCATCGGCAGCGGCATCGACGACAGCGACTTCGCGGACCGCCTGTCCCGCCTGATCGGCGACCACGACGTGCAGACCACCTCCGTCTCCACCAGCGACGGCGGCAAGTCCACCTCCATCTCGATGCGCACCGAACGGATCCTGCCCCCGGACGCCATCCGCGCGCTGCCCAAGGGCAAGGCGCTCCTGTTCGCGACCGGTCTTCGAGCGGCGATGCTCGAGCTTCGGCCCTGGTACAAGGAGCCCTCCGCGAAGGAGATCGGCCCGGCCTCCGCGCGCGCGACGAAGGCGATCACCGAGCGGGCCATCGCCAAGACCGCCAGCCGTGACGACTTCGGGCTGTCGGCATGAGCGCCCCGC
>NZ_BAAALF010000699.1:0-723 GCF_039528135.1 Kitasatospora nipponensis
GGGCGGGCCGTCCAGGTAGGCGGGCAGCAGGTTGGGGTGGCCGGGGTTGAGCTCCCACAGGACGGCGAGCAGGGCCTTGTTGGACAGCAGCATCTTCCAGGCCGGTACGATCCACAGCGTGCTGCCGGTGGAGCCGCCGAGGTCGATCCCGCCGAGCAGGGCCGGGGCGAACTCCTCCTCGGTCAGCCACTCCCACGGGTAGAGCTTGAAGACCGAACGGATGAACCGCTGGTCGAGGTCGACGAACCGGCCGGTCAGCCCGTCCAGGCCGATGTCCTCCACGGCGATCGACACCGTCTCCAGGCCGGCCTGCTCGGCGGTCTCCTGGAGGTAGAGGGTGGTCATCCAGTCCTCGCCCTCGCTGTCGCCACGCGAGTGCGCGAAGTGCACCGGGCCGGGCGGCAGCAGGTGCTTCTGCCGCTGCCAGGAGGCGACCAGGCGCTCGTGCAGCGAGTTCCACTGGTCGGCGCCGGGGAAGCGCTCCTCCATCCAGAACCACTGCGGGCCGGCCGCCTCGATCAGCGAGGTCGGGGTGTCCGCGTTGTACTCGAACAGCTTGGCCGGGCCGACGCCGTCGTACGCCAGGTCGAACCGCCCGTACACCGACGGCTGTTCGTCGCGGCGCCGCCAGGACTCGGCGATCACCGCGGTGAGCCGAGGGTCCGTCAGACCGTAGTCGACGTACCGCTCCGTCCGCACCACGTGCTCGACCGCCGTCAGGGA
>NZ_BAAALF010000700.1:0-721 GCF_039528135.1 Kitasatospora nipponensis
AAGGGTCCGCCTCAGTGCCCCACCTTCTCATCACCGGGGGCGTGTTCCACGGCAGCTGCGCCGGTCTCCTCCGCCGCGCCTCCCTCATCCTCCGGCCCGTCCTCCGGCTCGTCATCCGGCTCGTCATCCGGCTCAGCGGCGCGCTTGCGGCGCTGCAGGGTGAACCGGAGCGCGGCCAGCAGCATCAGCACCACGCCGCCGCCGATCACGTACAGCACGCCGGAGGTGACCGAGGTGACCTCGACCGTGAAGACCACCGGCTCGCCGTACGCCTGCGAGGGGGTGCCGGTGGTCATCAGCTGGGCGGTCATCTGTACGGGGCCGTTGTTCCGGGCCTTGGCCGGGAAGCGCAGGGTCAGGCTGGTGGTGGCCTCCAGCAGCACGTTCTGCGGGAGAGCCACGTTGACCCGGTTCGGCTGACTGGAGCTCAGCTTGACCTGGAGGTTGCCGACGGCCTGGTTGAGGTCGTTCTTGACGCTGACCAGGACGGTGCCGGTGTCACCTGCGAGGGTGACCGTGCTCTTGGGGGTGAGCTTGACCGCGCCGGTCAGGCTGACCAGATAGCTCTGCACGCCGGCCCGGTAGGAGCTGCCCTCCGGGGCCTGGTCCCGCCACGCGGTGGACATCGAGCGGACCATGGCGGCGCTGAACGGGCCGCGCACCCGCTGCGGCTGGGTGAGGACGGACAGCAGCTGGTCCAGCCTGCCCTGAATGTCCATCA
>NZ_BAAALF010000701.1:0-720 GCF_039528135.1 Kitasatospora nipponensis
TCGCGGAGCGAGGTCAGGAACGCCGGGGTCAGGATGATCGTGCCGTTCGCGTAGTCCGGCGAGAAGGCCTGGTTGAACTCCTGGTACGGGGTCCAGCCGGTCGGGCCGGCGTTGGTGCCGTCGGCGTAGGTGGCGTGCATGGTCGCCAGGTCGTTGCCCTTGTACCGGGTGGGCACGGTGAACGCCTCGTTGGTGCCCGTGGCATCGGACACGACCGGAACGTCGTTGGTGACGATGCCGATGTTCCAGGGCAGCCCACGGCTGAACCGGGCCTGGAGCGTCGCGTTGACGCCGTAGGCGCGGTTGCCGGCCAGGCGGGTCAGCGCCTTCTCGGTGACGGTCAGCGTGGTGCCGGAGACGGTGTAGTCCCGGCCCGCGACCAGCTTGGTGTCGCCCTGCCACAGACCCCGGAAGGCCAGGCCGTTGAGGTTCAGGGTGAGCGACTTGGCGGTGACCGGAGCGGACTTCGGCAGGAAGACCTTGTCGAAGGAGGTCGAGCCCGAGCGGGTGGTCCAGCTCGACCTGATCACGGCGAACAGCTCCGGGTCACGCCACTGGAGGGTGTCGCGGTTCAGGTAGGCGAACGGGTCCCACAGGGCGGTGGTGACGCCGTTCTTGCGGGCCCCGTAGCCCACATGCTCGTAGTACTTCAGCGCCTCACCGCGCTCGATGCGGGAGGGGTGGAAGTGGTCGGGGTAGGCGAGCAGACCGTACTCGCCG
>NZ_BAAALF010000702.1:0-719 GCF_039528135.1 Kitasatospora nipponensis
CGCCCGGTCCCGGGCTCCGGCCGGTCGGTCAGCACGGTGTCCGCCGCCGGCGAGGCCTCCGGCACGGGGACGGGCACCACCGCGGCGGGGTCGTACTGGTACCAGCCGCTCTCGTAGCCGGGGACGTCGCCGAACTGGATCGTCACCTGCCACTGCGGATCGTCCTGGTACTGCCGCCAATACAGCAGCAGGCCGGTCCGCCACTGGCCGCCGGCGCGCAGCCACACCGGGGTGAAGGCCGTCCGGTCGCGGCGCGGGTCCGGGCCGCTCACTGGCCGGGCCGGGCTCTCCCGCGCGTCACCCGGCTCGTACGCGGGGAGAAGCGAGCCAGAGAACGGCGCAGGTGGGGGACGGTTCACATCTCCCACCATACGAACCTTTGTTCGACTAGGCCAGCGGCAGGAGCCCCCGCCGTCGGGGCCACGCAGAGCCAGGGGTGCAACGAAGCCGCCCCGCCCCTCCCGAAGGAGAAGCAGGGCGGTGGCATTCAGTGGGCCAGTCGGCTCGGACCGTCAGAGGCGCTCAGATTGGGGTGCCTGCGGCGGAACTCCACCACCGAGCCTCCCCCACGAGACGGAGGTTGAGCATTCGACGAGCTGCTCCCAGGCGTTGGAGCAATCGACCTGAGCACCGTCGGATGAATCGCCAACTCCTCGGCCGCCGGCACATACGGCTTCTCCCCGAACCGCCTGGTTAGCAGGTTCCAGATCAGCAGTGGC
>NZ_BAAALF010000703.1:0-718 GCF_039528135.1 Kitasatospora nipponensis
CGCGCACGGTCACGCTGCGGTCGAGCACCTGGTGGGCGGCGGGTGGGTGGAGGACACCGCCTCCTGGTACGGGCTCGTCACCCCTCTGTCGGCACCGCTCCCGCAGCGCGGCGACCTGGTCACCGTCATAACCGCGAAGTCCCCGACTGCCGGCACGGTTGGCCGGACCTGGCAGGCCCTCGACCCGGGCGAGGCCAGCACTGTCGCCGTCGCACGAATCACCCGGCTGGACGAGGTAGTGATCATCTAGCCCTGCCGTGACTGGAAGAGGACGGGGCGCAGGGTGTCGTCATTGAACTGGGACGGCACTCTGCGATTTCGGTATTCGACGGATGATCAGAGAGGAACCGGCTGGTGGGCGATGAACCCCACTGGTCCGTGATCTCGTGCGAGGCGTCCATGCCGAATGGCGAGAGGGTCGGAACCTCAAGGGAAGCTCAAGATCATCCTCAACTTCCTTGGAAAAACGCTAGGTTCACGGCAGCACAATGGTGGAGGCTGGCGCCGGCCCCGCATCGGATTGCAACGAATGAGGGGCATCATGGTTCGTACGACGCGCATCAACCCGCAGTGCACCTTCCCCGACGGCCGAACCTGGCTGGCCGTCATCGTCATCGTCGTCGTCGTTGTGTCCGCCACCCCCTGGGTGGGGGAGGCGGTCGTTACGGCCGCACTCGGTGTCCTGGCGGCGGCGATTCCTGTCGCAGGGCGGCTCAGG
>NZ_BAAALF010000704.1:0-718 GCF_039528135.1 Kitasatospora nipponensis
GGACCCCTGGCCGCCGGAGGCCGGGGGTCCCGTCATGTTCCCGGGCCGCGCTGCCGGTTGGCCGCCGCTTGGCCGTGGCCTGGTCGTCGCTTGGGGGGCCGGCCGCAGGCTCTGAGGGCGGGCGGGAACGCAGCCCGACCCGCGAACCACCCGGCGCACCATCGATCTTGGAGGTAAGAATGACCACCGATGTCTCCTACAAGGAGCTCCAGTACGGCTGGGAGGCGGCCTACCAGCAGCAGACCGACGACGCCCCGCTCTGGCAGGAGGACCCGATCCCGGTCATCCCGCAGGCCATCAAGGCGCTCACCGCCCGCGAGGTGCGCACCGTGGTCGACCTCGGCTGCGGCGACGGCCGCAACCTGGCCGCGCTGGTCGACGCCGGCTTCACCGCGCTCGGTGTGGACATCGCCCCGACCGGTCTGCAGAACGCCAAGCGGATCATCCGTCAGCGCTCGTTCCTGCTCCGCGCCGACGCCACCGAACTCCCGCTGATCGACGCCTCGGTGGACGCGGTCACCTGCTTCGACGTGTTCGGCCAGATCGAGGACCCGAGCGCGCTGGTCACCGAGGCCCGCCGGCTGCTGGTCGAGGGCGGCATTTTCGTGACCAACGCCTTCACCCCCGAGGACCAGACCTACGGCGAGGGCGAGGAGATCGCGCCGAACACCTTCGCCTACAAGGACACCCTCTTCAAGTACTACAGCGAGGAGGACAT
>NZ_BAAALF010000705.1:0-716 GCF_039528135.1 Kitasatospora nipponensis
CTCCGCCTGCTCCCCGGCACCACCGGCGTCCTCTATACGGACGGCCTGGTCGAACGCCGGGACGAGGACATCGACCAGGGCATCGACCAGCTCGCCCACACCCTGGCCGGCGCCGTCGGCACCCCTGACGTGGTCTGCTCGCGCCTGCTGCGGGCGATGGGTGACAGCTCCGACCACGACGACGACGTCGCGGTGCTGGCCTTCCAGCTGGCGGCCGCTCCAGCTGGTGTTGACGTGGGCCCTTCGGAGGTCTAGTGTTCTTCGAGCTGCCCCACAGGGAGAACCGGACGCGCGCTCTGCACGGACGTTCCCGGGGTAGCCGATCTCCTGAAACACCACTTCTCCACTTCTTGAGCTGGCTCGTGCTTTGTCGCGACCCAGTGCGAATTGGCGTGTGCACATTTAAGGGATTGCGGCCGGATTCGCTTTGTGAAGCGGGGATCGGCTAAGGTTTGAAACGTCGGACAGGCCGTCAGGTCGGTTACGGCACAAGCTTCTTGAGGATCCGGAAGCGCGGAACGGCCGGTCAGGGAAACCTGATAGAGTCGGAAGCGCCGAAAGGCCGAAGGAAAGAGCGAGTCGGAAACGCCGAACGGCGGACATGATAAGCTCGGAACACGAAAGAACGAAGCGCCCGGAGGGTCCGCCTGATAAGCGGCTCGAAGGAAGTGTCCGTTCCTTGAGAACTCAACAGCGTGCCAAAAGTCAACGCCAGA
>NZ_BAAALF010000706.1:0-715 GCF_039528135.1 Kitasatospora nipponensis
GCTGCGGATCCTGGCCGCGCTGATGGTGGTGTTCCACCACTACGTCGGCTACGGCGGCTCCGCCCACGGGGCGGGCAATGCCTGGTCACGGCCGATCGCGCAGGTGTTCCCGCTGGCCTCCAAGCTCGGGGCCTACATGTGGACGGGCGTCAGCCTGTTCTTCCTGATCAGCGGCTTCGTGATCGGCATGAGCACCTGGGGACGGGGGCTGGGCGACTTCTTCACGTCCCGGATCGTCCGCCTGTACCCGGCCTACTGGTTCGGGGTGCTGGCGACCACCGCCGTGCTGGCGGCCTGGCCGTTGGTGGCGCAGCCGCTGGACTCGTACCAGGTGCTGGTGAACCTGACGATGTTCCAGAGCGCGCTGCACGTCACCAACGTGGACGCCTCGTACTGGACGCTCTGGTACGAGCTCTGCTTCTACCTGCTGTTCGGCCTGGTGGTCCGACAGGGCCTCAACTACCGCCGGGTGGTCGCCTTCTGCATGGTGTGGACGGTGATGGGCATGGTGAGCGTCGGGGTGGACTGGGCGCCGCTGACGGTGGTGGCGATGCCCTGGGTCTCCTCGTTCTTCGTCGCCGGGCTGGCCTACTACCTGATGTACCGGTTCCGGCCGACCCTGCTGCTGTGGGGGATCGTCGGGGTCAGCTTGGTGCTGTCGCTCAACTACGCCGGTTCGCACCAGCAGTTGATCGACCCGGCGCTCGGCGGGGGG
>NZ_BAAALF010000707.1:0-714 GCF_039528135.1 Kitasatospora nipponensis
AGCCCTGGTGCTTCCTCGGCGAGTTCACGACGCAGCGTCGCCTCCAGGCTGCCGTCCCCGGGTTCCGCGCCGCCGCCGAGCAGGCTGAACTCGCCCGGGGTCCAGATGTGGTCGAAGTTGTCGCGCAGGTGCAGGAGGTAGCGGCCGGTGCCGTCGTGGATCAGGGCGCTGGCGTTCACCGGCTCCGGGCTTCCGTCCAGGCCAGCGGCGTGCAGCTTTGCGCGCAGTGACGGCGAGGCGACCTGGTCGAAGGGTCGCCACTCGCAGCCGGTGACCTCCTGCTCCTGGAGCGCGGTCTCGGGCGTCGCGGGGTCGGCGAGGTAGAAGGCGAACCGGAAGTCGTAGTGCTGGTGGGCGCCTTCGCCCTTGCCGGGGTTGGGGTCGATGTCGTTCGCGTCGATGTCGACGGGCCGGTCGAGCAGCTGCGGGGGCAGGCACAGCGCGCCGGGCGGGATGCCGTCGTCCACGGTGACCTCGCGCAGCGGGGTGCCCGCCTCAGCCCGGTGGCCTTGTGGTGGATGTGCAGGACCTCCCGGTCGTGGTTGATGACGACGGCGCTGCACGTGACGTGCGCGGGCAGGGTCTTGCGGCTGGCCGGCTCCGCCGTGGTGGCCAGCATGGCGAGCAGCGGTGCGAGCTTGGCGTGCTCGGCGGGATGGCGGTCCAGGTAGGCGCGGGTGACGGCGGCAATGAAGTCGGAGGACGGCGGCAAGC
>NZ_BAAALF010000708.1:0-712 GCF_039528135.1 Kitasatospora nipponensis
CACCGGCACCGGTGCCTGGTACAAGAACGCGAACGGCGACCTGGTCTGTGACGTCCCGGTCACGGTCAAGGTCTCCGGCACCATCGACTACGAGATCCGGTCCTGCCCGCAGGCGAACACCACGCTCGCCAACTGCGAGGGCAAGTACGGCTCCGGCGACGCCCTGACGATCACCAGCACGACGCTGAACGGCGAGCCGTACAGCACCGTCATGCAGCTGACCTACACCGAGTTCGCCAAGCACTACAAGGTCACCTGCACCGAGGGCTTCTGCAGCACCCCGGACAGCTCCCGGCTGCTCCTGCACATGCTGACGGACGACATCGTCAAGTGCTGGAACCACCCGGGTATCAACGCGGCCTGCGGCTGGGCCGTCGCCACCGTGGTGCCCGGCAGCACCCTGATCAAGGGCGCGAAGGCGGTCGCCGCCGTCAAGATCGCGATGGTCACCGGCATCGCCATCGACGACGCCCTGCTCGCGCTGAAGACCTCCGGCGTCGTGACCAAGACGGTCGCGATGGCGAAGATCGAGGCCCAGGTCGCCGACTGGAGCCTCTTCTGGAAGCTCTACCGGCAGGACAAGTTCGGGCCGAACCTGGCCAGCCTGCCGGAGGCCGTGCGGAAGCTCACGACCGGCTACAGCCCGTACGGCAACCTCGGCCGCATCGAGTTCATGAAGAAGTTCTGGAGCGAAACGGCATGGACCGACAAG
>NZ_BAAALF010000709.1:0-710 GCF_039528135.1 Kitasatospora nipponensis
CCCACCCTCCCCTCACCCCCCCCCCCCTACCCCGGCCCACCGAACGTCCCCGGCCCCCGCGGCGTCTCCGACGCTGGCGGGATATCCACGGCTTCGGGCCCTCGCGCCGCTGGTGCGGAGGCTCCCCCTGCCAGCAAGATCGGATCGTCGTCATCCCCAGCCGGCCCACCGAGAGGCAGTCCGTACGTGATCACCGTGCACCTGAAGTACGAGATCGACCCCGACAAGCTGGCGGACTTCGAGGAGTACGGGCGCCGCTGGGTCAAGCTGGTCGACCGCTTCGGCGGCAACCACCACGGCTACTTCCTCCCGAGCGAGGGGGGCAGCGACATCGCCTACGCGCTCTTCTCCTTCGGCAGCCTCGCCGAGTACGAGCAGTACCGCACCGCCAGCTTCACCGACCCCGAGTGCATGGCAGCCTTCGAACTCGCCCGGACCACCGGGTGCATCAGGCGCTACGAACGTCGTTTCCTGAAGCCCCTCGGCACCGGCAAGGGACCGACGCCCTGCTGCTGCGGGGGCGTGCGGACTGACCTTCCGTCACCGCCCCGGCAGCGGGGAAGGGATGGAGCTCGCGATTCTGGACAGCCCGGGCCGGGGCGTCGACAATCTGACCATGACCGCTCCAGAGTTCCGCACCGCCCAGCTGGCGGCCAGGCCGTCGCAGGCCGACCGCGACCAGGTGCTGGACGTGCTCCGGGAGGGTGTCG
>NZ_BAAALF010000710.1:0-710 GCF_039528135.1 Kitasatospora nipponensis
CGTGCAGCTGGTCGGAGATATCGCGCTGGTCGTCCTTCTCTCGGTCTCCTCAGTGGGATCCGCTCCCGACGCCATGCCACTGGCAAGCAGCTCGGGTGATTCCGCGCGGCCGTCGAGCACTCGGCTGGTGCGGGTGGTGACCAGCCAGCCGTCCGCACCTCGCCGCAGGCGCCAATGGTTGGCGGTCGCCCTGCGTACCACGAATCCGTCATCGCCAGTGACGATCATCAGCGAATAGCAGACCGCGACCGCGTCGTCGCCGTTCACGCTCACGCGCGGTGCTCCGATGACATGTGCGCAACCGTTCGTGATCCAGTGCTGGTGGAACTCCGAGGTCACCATGGCGGCGATCTGCTCACGTCCGTTCATCACCAACTCGTCGACGTCGTAGACGCCGTCGGGTTCCCAGATCGCGGCCACGGCGTCGGCGTCTCCACTGTCGACGAGCGGTCCGTAAGACAGGATCAGGCGGGTCACCTCGACTTCGTCCTCCAGAGCTTGGAGCCGGTGTTCCAGCTGAACGAGTCGCTCCGCCTGTGACAGCTGATCTGCCTGCCCCCCTCGATCACTGCTCTCGGTCATCGGGCCCTCCGAGGTCGGTGTGGAGATTGTTTTCGCGACGGCAGTTCCTGGCGCTGCTGTCGGTGACGGCCGGCGGCTCGCCGAGGATCGTGACGAGCTGCGCCGGCCTTGGTACCGCACGGGGGCCG
>NZ_BAAALF010000711.1:0-709 GCF_039528135.1 Kitasatospora nipponensis
CTCGGAGCCTGGCCGCCGGGGCGGGCGCGCACACGACACGCACACACTGACCCGGCAGAGAAACGACTGCGGCGCCGCCAGAGCCCTGTCACTCGTCTCCAGGCTTCAGCCGCGTCGCTCAGGGAGCGTCAGGCAGGGGTACCTGTGACGTCGGTCCCGTGAACGCCGATGGCCCGGCCGAAGGTACCTGGCCGGGCCACTCGGTTGATCCCCCTCTCCTGGCCTCACTCCGGCGCTTCCGCACCATCATCGGCTGGGGAGGCCGGAGGCGTCTCGCCCTCTCCTTCCGCCTCGTCGGATCGCCCGACGTCGAGGGTCTCCCCGAGCTTCCTGAGGGGGTTGCGCGTCTGCTCGGAGGGGACCTGGGTGTAGATCTCCATGGTCACCGCGAACTGCGAGTGCCGGAGGATCTGCATCGCCACGCGCGGGTGCACGTCCAGGGCCGCCAGCAGCGTGCCGCAGGTCTTGCGGGTGTCGTGGACGCGGATCAGCCGCACGCCGGCCTGCTGGCAGCGGAACTCGAACCGCCGGTTGAAGTTGCGCGGCTCGACCGGGGTGCCGTACTTGGTGGTGAAGACCAGGTCGGACTCCGTCCATAGGTCGCGGGCGGCGAGCTTGTGGGCATCCCGGCTCTTCTCCCGCAGCACCAGGGCCGTGCGGCAGAGGTCCGGCAGCGGGAGCACCGACTCCGAGGCATCGGTCTTGACCT
>NZ_BAAALF010000712.1:0-706 GCF_039528135.1 Kitasatospora nipponensis
GGGGCAACGGACAGACCACCAAGGCGACCTTCGACACCATCGCGGCGGCCGGTTTCCGCAGCGTCCGCATCCCTGTGACCTGGACCGGCCACCAGTCCGCCACCGCCCCGTACAACGTCGACGCCAACTACATGGCCCGGGTCAAGCAGCTCGTCGACTGGGCGTTGGCCGACGGCCTGTACGTGGTGCTCAACGTCCACCACGACTCGTGGCAGTGGGTCTGGAACATGTCCACCGACCACGACAACGTGGTCGCCCGCTTCAACTCCACCTGGTCCCAGATCTCCACGGCCTTCCGGGACGAGCCGCGCAGCCTGATCTTCGAGGGCATCAACGAGCCGCAGTTCCAGAACGCCACGGACGCGCAGAAGCTCTCCCTGCTGAACGAGCTGCAGACCTCGTTCCACTCCGTGGTCCGCGCCTCGGGCGGCGCGAACGCGAGGCGCATGTTGTCGCTGACCACGCCGGGCGGCAGCGGTGACCAGGTCTACCTGGACAACCTGTACACCGCGATCGCCGCGCTGAACGACAGCCAGCTCATCGCGCAGGTGCACTTCTACAGCTGGTACCCGTTCAGCGTGAACGTCGCGGGCGGCACCCTGTACGACGCGGTCGCGCAGAAGCACCTGGACGACTCCTTCGCGGCCATGCACGACACCTTCGTCGCCAAGGGCATCCCGGTCTACGTCGGCGAGTACGGTCTGCT
>NZ_BAAALF010000713.1:0-705 GCF_039528135.1 Kitasatospora nipponensis
CCCGCCACTACGCCAGCGTCGCCCGGTCCCGAGCGGCCCGCGAACTCGGCGGGCCGCGGCGTCTTCTCCTGCCCGAGGTCGCCGGTCATCGGCACGCTGTTGGCCGAGTCGTCCGAGGTCTGGGCCAGCTGCCCGTTGCCCATCAGGTAGTACTGCCGGGTGCCGGCCGTCCCGCCGGCCAGCGCGCCGGGCGCGATCTGCGCGGTGCGACCCGCGTCGGTCTGGCAGCCGCCCCGGTCACCGAGCAGCTCCAGCCGCACCAGCTGGGACTTGCCCTGCAGGCCGGAGAGGGTGTGGAAGAGCTGGGCGGCCATCTGCTGGCAGCGCGGCTGGATGCCGCCGAAGTCCGGCACGGTGATCCGCACGGTGGCGACACCGCTCTCGTTCACCGTGACGGTGTCCCGGATCCTGGTGGTCTTGTCGAAGACCGGGTCGACCACCTTGCCCAGCCAGCCGGACGGACCCTCGACCAGCGCCTTGGCGGCGGAGGTGAACGGGTCTATTCGGCCCCGCAGGTAGACCGGGTCCGGCACCAGGACCGGGTTCTGCCGGTCGGTCCACGGGTCCTCGGCGGACGGGTAGTAGAGGTGCACGGCGCGGTAGCCGTTCTTGAACTTGGTCTGATCGATGATCAGACCGTCCGGCAGCTGGTCGATCCGCCACTGGCCCTTGTTCTTGCCCTCGGTCTCCTTGACGAAGGTGAAC
>NZ_BAAALF010000714.1:0-705 GCF_039528135.1 Kitasatospora nipponensis
CAGCTCAGGGGCGTTACCCCCGAGCCGGGCCTTTTGTGTTTGGTGGGTCGTTTTCGGCCCCGTGCCCCCCGCGTGCCCTTAGGGTTTTTCCGTGTCCTTGCCGAGGGCCCTGGTGATCGCCGCGTCCATGCCGTCGGCGATCTTCTTGTCCCGTTCGCTGGTGGCGTGTTGGTAGATCAGCGCGGCCCGCACCGAGGCGTGCCCCATCCGGGCCATCAGCTCCTTGAGGCTCGCGCCGGTCGTGGCCGCCAGGTTGTTGCCCGTGCCCCGCAGATCGTAGAAGTGGAAGCCCGGCATGCCTGCCTTGTCGCGTGCCTTCTTCCAGATCCGCCCGAACGAGGTGCGCCGGAACGGAGCGCCCTTCTCGCCGACGAACAGCAGACCCTGAGCGTCCTTCTCGGCGAACAGCTCCAGGTGCAGCCGGATGTCCGGCAGGACCACGGAGGGGATGGTCACGGTGCGCTTCCCCGCCTCGGACTTGGTGTCGCCCACCACCCGCTGACCGGTGTTCAGCTCGGGGGCGGCTTGGTGGACCCGTACGGTGCCGGCCACCAGGTCAACGTCCGGGCGGCGCAGCACGGCCAGTTCCTCCGGGCGGAGCGTGGTGAACGCGGCGAGCAGGACCATGGCCCGCCAACGTGCGCCGACGAGTTCGGCCAGCTCGTAGGCCTGCTCAATTGTGTCGGGACCGCGGTCCTCTGGCGG
>NZ_BAAALF010000715.1:0-702 GCF_039528135.1 Kitasatospora nipponensis
TCAGAGGCTGCGGGCGGTGATGTCGCCGTGCGGGGTGGTGGCGCGGATGGTGAGGGTGGTGGTGCCGTCGTTCCTGAGGGCGTTGTTGATCCGGCCGTGGCCGGTGCCGGCGTCCAGGGCGGCCGAGACGCCGCAGGCGGCGCCGACGGTGATGTCGCCGGACTGGGTGCTCAGTGCGACGGTGCCGCCCAGGGCCTCGGTGATGCGGATGTCGCCGCGGGTGGTGCTGATCTCGGCGGGGCCGCCGAGTCGGCCGACCTCGACGTCGCCGTCGATGACGGTCAGGCGCGCGCTGGCGGCCTCGTCGAGCTTGGTCTGCCGGTAGGCGCCGTCGAAGGTGACGTCGCCCAGGCGTCCGACGCCGCGCAGCTCGGCTGCGCCGGCCTTGCCCTCGACGCGGGAGCCGGCGGGCAGTTGGACGGTGACCTCCAGGGCTCCGGAGGGGCCGAAGAGCTGGTTGCCGGGGGCCGTGGTGGTGATCCGCAGGACGCCGTCGGCGTAGGCGACGGTGGTCTGCTCGGCGGCCTTGGTGTCGCGGCCCTTGGTGGCGTCGGCCGGCAGGACCTCGACGGTGGTGTCGGTGCGGTCGGCGGCGATGAACCGGACGCGGCCGGCGGGGATGTCCAGGACGGCGGTGATCGGGGCGGTGGTGTCGAACTTCTGCATCGTGTTCTCCGGTGCTCGTCGCTTGTTTCTGACAAC
>NZ_BAAALF010000716.1:0-702 GCF_039528135.1 Kitasatospora nipponensis
CAGACCCCGACCAGGGGCCACCAGGCGGACTCAGCGACCTCCTCGCCGGCTACCAGGGGCTGGCCAGATCCTCCGATAGCCCTGAGACCGAACTGAAGCTCCTCACCTTCCGACTGATCCGCACCGCCTCCGAGCTCGTCCTCCTCGAAGACGACGATCCTCTACTCGACGCAGCGTGCAATGGAGCTCTCGCGGCTGGCAACCTGATCAACTGCTACCGGCTCCGCCAGTACACCCGCGGAAACGCCCGAGCTGTACAACAAGCGCTGGAGTCCGCAGACCGGTTCACGCACGATCTCACTCGTGCCATGGCTCAGGCCCGCTCCAGGACAGCACGAATAGGCAGATCATCTCACTTAGCCTCATCCATGTTGTCAGCGACGCCCAAGAGTCGCCTCGGGCCACAGCAGTGTCGCGTGCCTGCCTCTGGAGTTTCGCGATTCCGGTGGTGCAGACAGCACGGACTGCGGGATCGTCGTCTCCACTGCCCCCACCAAGGGCGCACTGGGAAACGGCCGTTGGAGGGGCACGATGGGGAAGCAAGAGACGTGGACAACGGACGAGTTCGGTGCCTCGCATGAGGGTGCGGTCGGAGTGCTCCTGGCCGACGGCACCGCTCCTGGCCCGATCGCCTACCCGATGACCAGCAGCGGGGCCGTGCAGCTGGTGTCACAGTGGAGCGCCTACAACGGCCGCTTCAGT
>NZ_BAAALF010000717.1:0-701 GCF_039528135.1 Kitasatospora nipponensis
CACGTGGACACCGTGCACGGTCCGGCCGCCTTCTTCGGCCTGTCCACCCTGACCGCCGGTCAGCGGGTCGGGGTGGACCGGGCGGACGGATCCGTGGGCCGCTTCACCGTCGACGCGGTGGAGAACCACCCCAAGGACGGCTTCCCCGAGCAGCGCGTCTCCGGCCCCGCCCCGCGCCCCGAACTGCGCCTGATCACCTGCGGCGGCCGCTACGACCGGGCGCACGGCGGTTACCAGGAGAACACAGTGGTCTACGCCCATCTCAACTGACGTCAACTGCACCTCCAGTACCTGGAGTTGACGATGCTCGAAGGCATCGAACAGGCCGTTGTCGCGTGCGACACTGTCCTTCCCGCTCGACCGGGCGGCGGTACTTGCCCCGTGCTGGAGGATCGTGATGGCGGTAGCGGGAGACCTGCACGTGGTCTTCGTCCATGGTCTGTTCTCGTCCGGGAAGGTGTGGGCCGAGTTCGAGCAACTGCTGCTCGCCGACCCGGAACTGGCCGGGGCCGTCACCGTGCACCGCTTCCAGTACGAGTCGCCGGTCCTGCGGACCCGGGTGCACCGCCGCATCCCGGAGACGGATGACATCGCGGACCGGCTGCGCACCTACCTGAGCACCGAGCTGCGGCACGCCGAGGCCGTCGTCCTGGTGACCCACAGTCAGGGCGGACTGGTGGTGCAGCGGTTCCTGGCCCGGG
>NZ_BAAALF010000718.1:0-701 GCF_039528135.1 Kitasatospora nipponensis
CGATGATCTCCATCAGGTCCGGTGCCGGATCCTCGATCGTGCCGAGGTCACGCCGGTGGAGCGCTTCACTGGCGGCGCCGGTGCGCGCGGGACGATCTGTCCTGGATCATCCTACCGGGCCGAGCCCGAAAAAGTAGTGGAAGTGGCCGACTTTGTAATGCGCAAACCACGATAGAAAGAACTCGTCGGTGCCGAGTGAGACCCAGTCCGACCTGTTGTCAATCAAGACAGTTCACCTCAACTCGGTTGTTCGGGGGCACGGTAATCGTCACCCGGAATCACTCGCCCATCAGGCGCGATGTAATAGTCCTCCCAATCTTCGATGTCTTTGCGGTCGGACTTGTCGACGTGCGAATCAGGCGATCCGCCGTTGCCCTCGTCGGCTCCGTTCAAGTCCAGATCCCGCTCGAGGTGCCGCAGGATGTCTTCGTTCTCCGCCTCGGAGCCGTAGTATTGACGGGCAGCCTCTGTGAGCCGAGTCCCTGCCTCGTAGTAGCGAGCGCACGTCGTCTGCACGAACGACACGAATGCGTCCTGGAGATCCGACAGTTCCCGGTCTCCGGCCGTGGCCTCATTGCCTCTCCCGCGTAACTCGAAGTCGGCTTCGTCAACCGCAACGGCGTTCGTGATAATTTTTTCGTACTCTTCGGACGCATCGAAACAATAGCCGGCGAGCTCGCGAACTTCCTCGACGTTCACAT
>NZ_BAAALF010000719.1:0-700 GCF_039528135.1 Kitasatospora nipponensis
CTCGTTGTCGGCGGGTGCCGGAAGTCGTCCACCACCACGTACAGCAGCTCCGAAGGCGCCTGCTGCGACAGCACGTTGACCGCGGCGCGGTAGTCGGTGCCGTGCGCGTCACGCAGGTGGATCTGGTAGTGCGGGGTGTCGGTGGCGCCTTCCCGGCGCCGGTCCACGGCGGTGGCGGCGAGCACGCCGTAGTTCTTCAGGGGCATCGGTGAGGTCCTCCCGCCTGCGGTGGTCTCCACCGTTATGCCGTACGGACCGGGGCGGGTGCAGCGAAATCCCCCGATGTTCACCCGCTACCCGGGGATCCGCCACTGCTGGGCCTTGTTGTCGCGCGTGCAGGTGGTCATGGTGACCTTCTTGCCCGCGCCGTTGTCGGTCAGACAGTTGGTGCTGCTGTAGTCCTTCAGGTAGACGCTGCCCGAGCCGGTGTCGACCACGGTCCAGCTGATCAGGACACTGAACCCCGGATTCAGTTCGGCCACCTTGGTGTCCATGTTCTGAATCAGGTTCGGCTTGCTCATGTTGCAGGGGTGCCAGGTGTACCAGCCGCCCGGGTCGGGGTCCGACCGTATCCAGCCGAACTCGGTCGGCCCGCCCATCACGGCGGCCGTACCCCCGACCGGATCGCCGGCCAACCCGAGCTTCATTCCGCTGCCCACGCCGGTGATGTAGCCCCAGCCCGCACCGCCGCACCCCGCCG
>NZ_BAAALF010000720.1:0-700 GCF_039528135.1 Kitasatospora nipponensis
AGTCGGGGGGGGGTCAGCAGGGCGGCGGGCAGGAAGATCTGCTGCGGGCTCAGCACGCGCAGCAGGACGGGGCCGAGGGCGAAGCCGAGCACCGCCGTACCGCCCGAGGTGATGTTCATCAGCGAACGGGCCATCACATAGCCGGAAGCCGGCACCACCTCGGCGAGCACCCCCATCCGGGTGCCCGTCCCCAGCGACTGGAAGAACCCGAGCACCAGCAGCAGACCGAACCGGCCGGCCAGCGGCAGCCCTGGGATCGCCTGCGCCGCGACCCCCAGCAGCGAGAGGCACTGGAGCAGGACGAGCGTCCGGCGCGGCCGCCGCCCGTCCGCCACCGACATCAGCGTCAGCGCCCCGAGCACGGCGGCGAAGGTGGCGCCGTACATGCTGACGGCGGTCAGGAAGGGGGAGCCGGTCTGCCGGCCGACCAGCGTCGCAAGGGCGAAGCCCGACAGGGTACTTGCGGCAGCCGTCAGGCCGAAGGCGGCGTACAGTCCGGCGAACTCGAGGTTGCGGAGCAGGCCACGGTAGCCGGTGACGGCGGGCGTCACGGGCGGAAGGGTGTGGGTAGGCATGAAAAAAGCCTCCGGACGCCCCAACTGGGCACACCGAAGGCCAACACCCCCATTCTAGCAGCCCGTTCCGGCAGTCCGTCGGAAATTGCCGCGAGCTCCGTCGGCCGTCTTCGATATCGTCGGGT
>NZ_BAAALF010000721.1:0-699 GCF_039528135.1 Kitasatospora nipponensis
CGCAGTCGGGCGAGCAGGGCGTGTTCGACGAGGGTGATGAGGGCGCTCTTGGCGCTGTCGCGGCGGCGGGCGTCGAGGGTGATGATGGGGGTGTCGGGGCCGAGTTGGAGTGCTTCGCGGACCTCGTCGGGGGTGTGGGGCTGGTGTCCGTCGAAGCCGTTGAGGGCGACGACGAAGGGCAGGCCGCTGTTCTCGAAGTAGTCGAGGGCGGGGAAGCAGTCGGCGAGGCGGCGGGTGTCGACGAGGACGACGGCGCCGATGGCGCCGCGGACGAGGTCGTCCCACATGAACCAGAAGCGGTCCTGGCCGGGGGTGCCGAAGAGGTAGAGGATGAGGTCTTCGTCGAGGGTGATGCGGCCGAAGTCCATGGCGACCGTGGTGGTGGTCTTGCCGGAGACGTGGCTGAGGTCGTCGATGCCGGCGGAGGCCGAGGTCATGACGGCTTCGGTGCGCAGGGGGTTGATCTCGGAGACGGCGCCCACGAGGGTGGTCTTGCCGACGCCGAAGCCGCCCGCGACGACGATCTTCGCGGAGGTGGTGGCCCGGGTGGCGGCCGCGGGGCTAGAGCTTGCGAAGTCCACTGAGGACCCTTTCGAGCAGCGTGACGTCCGGCGTTCCGCCCGACTCGCCGGCGGCGGCGGGCTGGTGGATGGCGACCAGGCCGGCTTCGGCGAGGTCGGCCACGAGGATCCGGGCCAC
>NZ_BAAALF010000722.1:0-255 GCF_039528135.1 Kitasatospora nipponensis
CCCTGCTCCTGTCCCGTTCGAAGGTCGTCGCGGCCCGCTCGCGCGACGAGCAGCCCTCGGACGGCGGGTCCACCGGCCGCACCGACACCAACGACTGACGGCTGCACTCATGACCGCCGAGCAGCCCTCGGTGGTTGAGCGTCTGGGCGGGGATGACTTCCTCGCCCAGACGCTCGGCCGCAGCTACAAGGTCGTACGTGGTGACGCCACGTCAACCGCCGGCCTCTTCGGCTGGGATGACTTGAACGCCATCCT
>NZ_BAAALF010000722.1:265-699 GCF_039528135.1 Kitasatospora nipponensis
CCCAAACCCCCCCCCTCCCGCCTGCCCGCCGACGGCACCCAGCTCCCGACGCACCTGTACTCCCGGCCGGTGGTCACCCGGCGAAGCACGGTGTGGAACCAGCTCCAGCCCTCCGCACTCCACCAGCAGCTCGCACAAGGGGCCACGTTGGTCCTGGACGCGGTGGACGAACTCCACCAGGGCGTAGGTGGGCTGGCCATGGACCTGGAGCGCTGGTTGCGGACCGGGGTGCAGACCAACCTCTACGCCTCGTGGACCAGCACCGAAGGGTTCGGGGTCCACTGGGACGACCACGACGTGGTGGTCGTCCAGCTCGACGGGGCAAAGCGCTGGCGGATCTACGGTCCGACCCGCGTCGCCCCGATGCACCGCGACGTGGACCCCCCCGAACTTCCGCCGGAGACCCCGGTCGCGGAGCTGGTCCTCACCGCCGG
>NZ_BAAALF010000723.1:0-699 GCF_039528135.1 Kitasatospora nipponensis
GGTGCGCGCGTTCAACGTGCTCCGGCAGTACGACGAGTCCGACGTCGAACCGTCGTGGCGCGCGATGCTGGAACGGATCGCGCCGGGCGGACTGCTCGTCGAAGGCACCTGCGACGAGATCGGCAGACTGTGCACGTGGGCCGCGGTCTCGCATCGAGGCCCGGTGTCGCTGACACTGTCGTGCCGCGTCGCATCGCTGGATCGTCCGTCCACTGTGGCCGAGCGATTGCCGAAGGCGTTGATTCACCGGAATGTTCCGGGTGAGCGGATTCACGAACTACTGTCGCGATTGGACCACTGCTGGGCGACGGCTGCGCCGTTCTCGACGTTCGGCCCGCGGGTACGGTGGACGGAGACGGTGCGGCTGCTGGCCGCGTCCGGTTGGCCGGTCCTGAACCGCCCGGCGCGGTGGCGCCTCGTCGACCTCACCGTCCGGTGGACGTCGACCGCCCCACGCTGACCTCGCGTGTCCTGCACTCGTACACGCGTGTCCTGCGTTCGTGCGCCCGTGTTGCGTTTTCCAGGGACCGTGTTGCGTTTTCCAGGGGCCGTGTTGCGTTTCCCGAGCATTGGGCCCACCAACCTACGATCGCCGCATGGACACCCGTGACCGAGATTTCCTCACTTCCGCACAAATCGCACTCGAACTCGTGGAGAACCCGGCCGTCGAACGAAACCGGGATTCCGACAGATTCCTCG
>NZ_BAAALF010000724.1:0-699 GCF_039528135.1 Kitasatospora nipponensis
GGTCGCGGCGAGGGCCGCGATGCCGAGTCTGTGCTGTGTGGATGACAAGAAGGTTCCCCCAGAACTGATCACTTGGTGAAGTAGCCGAACAGGTCGGCGATCAGCTCCACGTCGCCCTGACTCCCGTTGTAGAAGGCGTTCTTGCCTCCCGCACCGGTGGCCACCACCACGTGGTTCGGAACGGTCTGCCCCGTCACCCAGTTGAGGTTCGAGACCACCGGCCGCCCGGTGGCGGCCGGGTACACGGTCAGGAATCCCGGTGCGGCGGTTCCGGTCACCGTCACGTTCATCGCGACCGCGCTAGCACCGGGGTACTCGACCACCTCGACGCTCCGGGTGGCTCCGCCCCGCACCGTTTCGCCGGGCTCCCACTCGTCGTACCAGGGCAACGAGCCCCGGGTGTCGGCCTTCCGCACCGGCACCAGCGCGTGGGACTGGTCGCCCCCGGTCTTGGTGTAGCACCCCGCGAGATCGGCGATCAGCTGGACCTGGCCCGGGCCGCTACCGGCCACGAACAGCGAGACCTTGCCGTCCACCACCGGGACCGTCACCAGGTTGGCAAGGGTCCGCCCGGGTGTCCAGTTCAGGTTGGAGATGGTCGGACGGGTCTGGCCGTGCGGATACACCGTCAGGTAGCCGCCACCGGTGGGCTCGGTGACCGTCACGTTCATGCTCACGGCCGTCACCCCCGTGGCCGGG